>CASDOM010000041.1 GCA_949282435.1 uncultured Ureaplasma sp. | reverse complement strand
TCAATATAATTTATTATATAAAATAAACATAGAAAATTATTAAATAAACATTAAAAATATAAACTACAATACATAAAAAATAAAAAAGAGATCTAAATATAGATCTCTCTTTATTATTTATGATATGTTATATTATAATTTTCATTTATTAGCAGAATCAATATCTGTTTTTTCAGATAAACCACTATAAACATATTTTTTAGAACTATTATTAGCTATGAATAAACCTTTATCTTTGTTTTCATTTTTTGAGTTCACGAATGTAGATTCTATAGAATCAATTTCCCCGTTTACTTTAGCAATTTCTTGTTCAGTTAATGAATCTCTACCTAAAGCGATTTTTTCTCAATTTTCTAATTTAACTCTTTTTTCAACAGCTAAACTTTCAATAATATCACTTTCTAAACTTACGTTTTTAATAAATGCCATTTTTTTAGCTTTTTCAACTAAACCTTGGTCAACTGAACCATATTTCATTTTTAAAGATAATTTATTTAATAATTCAGGAATAATCATTAAACCAATAAAGATGAATAATACTACTACAGTCATAATTCTTGGTATTAAAATGTCATTTACAAATCCTTCTGTATTTGATGGTATTCTAAATAATAAGAATACATCAGCAATTGGAGCAAAGAATGTAAAGAAAATAGGTAATGACATTAATGCAAGTGTAATAATTGCAGAACCTTTAAAGAATTTAGACTTAACAACTTTAATTTCATTTGTACGTCTATTTCTTAATGCACCCGCAATTGCAAAAGTAATAAATGCAAATGCTAACAACGCAGTTCAAGTACCCATTAAATCAGCGAATTCATATAATTTGTTAGCAGAAGTTGCATAACCATAGCTTCCAGTATCAATATATGCTAATCCACCGATTACACAGAATACTACAACAATAGGAATAGATAATACTAAATTATAAACGATACCAACAGTAGGTCTTTTATCATTAATTTTATTAATTAATTTAGAACTTAATGGAACTTCGTTAGCACGAATTAAATCTTCCATGAAACGTGTTGATCATAATGCAAAACCATTAATAATTCCAATTACACCAACACCAATTAAAATTTGGAATGTACCATAAGCTCAAGTTAAATTTTTACTTTCTAATCATGTTTGGAAACCAAATGGAGAACCATCTTCAGAACCTAAAGACATAGATACAGCAATTACTAAATAGATTAATGTAACAATAATTAAACCAAATAAAATTGCTAATGGAGTTTTTTTAGGTTCTTTCATTTCTGATTGAATACCAGCAGCCACATAGAATCCATCATATGCGAAGAAAATTGCAGCTACAGCAATAAACATACCAAAACCAGGAGTCATACTACTAAATGAATATATTTCACTTGGAGTAGTATTTGGACTAGCAACAAATCCTCAATTAAAATCAGGACTAGCAATTTTTGCACCATTCATAAAGAAAATTACAAATCCTAAAACAGCGGCAAAAATAAGTGGAAGAAATTTAACTGATGTAATAATTCAGTTTTGAATGTTACCAGCTTTTGAAGAAAGACCACAAACAACAATGAAATAAACAGACATTAAAACTGCTATTCCAGTTAATACTAATCAATCTAATTGTTGGCTAATAAATACACCATTTCAAGATGGTATTAAACCCATAATACCATCTTGAATTGACATAACAACATACAATGGCATAAAAAAGTATGTTAATGGTAAATATATATAAACCATGAAATTTTTACATGCTTTATATATTCAACGCCCATTAAATGTTTGACATCATCCGATTAAAGATAAGTTGTCATTACGGGCACTAGCAATTTCAATTAAAGCTAAACCCATTGCGATTACCGCAAAAGCAGCAAATAATCAACAGAATATAGCGAAAATAATTGAATTTTGAGAATCACCTAATACATTACCAGCTTTAAAGAAAATACCGGCACCAACTGATGATCCAACCACAACCATCATAGCTGAAAAGAAACCAATTTTTTTCTTTAAAGGAGCATTAGCTAATCCATCAACTTTAGAATTTTTTTCTAAAACTTGACTTTCAGCCATAAACAAAGAAAATCCTTTTCAAAATATAAGAGATTCAAAATCTCCATATATTATTATATATCTATATAATTTATAAAAATTACATTTTTTATTAATAAATTAGAAAATATACATTTTAAATATAAAAATTGATTTAATAATATGTAAATTATTTTTTTGTAATAACACTATTACATCTATTACATATTTCCTCATTGTGCATATCAGCTAAAGAATAATAGTTTCAACAACGTTCACATTTTATATTAGAAGTAGGTTTTAACACAATATCCATATTTAAACTTGAATCAATATCTACTCTTGACACATTAAGTCATTTTTTTAATTGTTCTAAATTAAATTTAGTTGGATTTGTTTTTAAATACACATCAATTTCATTTGATTTTTTAATCATTTTAGAATTTCTTAATTCTTCAATTTGTTTATATATTTGATTTTTTAAACTAAAAAAATCATTAAAATCATTAACATTATTAAATTTAGTAAATGGAGTTAGTTTAATTCAATTTTCTAAATGTATAGATTCAAAATCTTTAAATGGTAAATAATCATATACTTCTTCAGCAGTGTGAGGAATAATTGGAGCTAAACAAATTAAAATGTTTTTTAAAATATAGTAAATAACAGTTTGGATTTGTTTTCTTCTAACACTATCCAATGAATCACAATACATTGGATCTTTAATTAAGTCAAAATATCAACTTGATAATTCTAATGTGAATTCATTAATTGATTTTACAATAGAACTAAAATTATATTTTTTATATTGTGCATCAATATATATTAATAAATTGTGTAATTTAAATAATATATATTCATCTTCAATTTCAAATTGATCTTGAATATCATTTAAATTAAATCCATTTAAAATGGATAATGAATATTTAAATAATGTATTTCTTATTCTTCTATATATTTCACAAATTTGGTTTAAAACTACATCACCAAAACGTTGATCATCATAATATTCACATGATGCAACAAATAATCTAAATATATCAGCACCAAACTTATTAAATATATCTAATGGATTTACAACATTACCTATAGATTTAGACATCTTTAATCCATTTTGGTCTAACGTAAAACCATGTTGTAATAATTCTTTATATGGAGCCTTCTTGTTATAAATTACACCTGTAATAAGGGATGAATTAAATCAACCACGATATTGATCGCTACCTTCTAAATACATATCAGCAGGGTATTCATAACCTCATTTTTTAAACATCATGTGTGATGAACCACTATCAAATCAAACATCCATAATGTCTTTTTCTTTATAATATTTTTTTTGATTATTAAGGTATTTGTCAGTTAAAAATTTATCCACAGGTCATTCGAATCAAACATCTACACCATTTTTATCTAAAATGTCAATGATGTGTTCAATTAAATTAACATCATAAATAGGTTGACTATTTTCATCAAAAATCATTGGAATTGGTACACCTCAAGTTCTTTGTCTGCTAATGCATCATTCAACCCGTTTAGAAATCATATCAATCATTCTATCAATCGCTTTAGGGTTAATTGATTTAACATCATTATTTAATGTGTTTACAATATCTTTTTGAATAGGTTTTAAGTTAACAAACCATTGATTAGTAGCACGTCTAATAATTGGTTTTTTTGTTCTTCAATCACACGCTTCACTATGTTGAATTTTTTCACATAATAACAATTGATCTTTAAGTTTTAATTGATCAATAACATATTGATTAGCATCTAAATAAAATAAACCATTTAATTCAGAAATTTTAACATCTTTAGTAAATTTACCATAATCATCTAGCGGAGCATATGGATTGATATTATATTTTTTACATGCTAAATAATCATCACTTCCTAAACCAGGAGCGTTATGAACTAAACCAGTACCATCATCTAAACTAACATAATCAGCATTAATAATAGGTAATATTTCATTTGTTAGAGGGTGAATGTATTGAAAATTATCCAATTGGTTTCCAATAAATTCATATTGAATTTGGATTGAATTTAAATCAATATTAATTTTCTTTGCAAAATTTTCAAGTAAATCTTTAGCAACAACATATTTTTTTTCATTTCATTGAAATAATACATATTTAGCATTTGGTTTAACTGCAATTGCTAAATTACATGGAATAGTTCATGGTGTTGTAGTTCAAATTATATAATATGTATTTTCAGGGATAATATTGTTTTTAATTGCTTTAAATGCAATATAAATACTATCACTTTCAATATCTTTATATTCAATTTCTGCTTCTGCTAATGCAGATTGTGAACTTCATGATCAAAATACAGGTTTTAAATCCCTAATAATTAAATTTTGTTTAACCATTTCTAAAAATAATTTTAGTTGTTGGATTTCAAAATCATGATTTAATGTATAATATGTTTTTTCAAAATCAGTTAATAAACCGATTTTTTTGAATTGATTCTTTTGAATTTCAATTTGTTCTAATGCATATTTTTTACATTTATTTCTAAATTCAATAATAGAATTAGCTTTTGCATTTTTATCTTGTTTTAACATTGCTAACTCGATTGGCAAACCATGGGTATCTCATCCAGGTATAAATGGAGACAAAAAACCAGATAAATTTTTTTGTCTAACAATTATGTCTTTTAATGTTTTGTTTAATGCATGTCCAATATGAATATTACCGTTTGCATATGGTGGGCCATCATGCAAAAAAAATAATTTTTTTGATTTATTTTTTTCTAAAATTTTTTGATAAAGTTTTTGATCGATTCATCTATTTTGAAAATCAGGTTCCTTTTTATTTAGATTTGCCTTCATTTCAAAATCTGTTTTAGGCATAAACAACGTATCTTTGTAATTCATGATAATTTAAAAAATCCTTTTTTTACAATTATAAAAAATTATATAATAATTTTATATCTATGCAAAAATTAACAGATAGACAAAATCAAATTTTAAAAATCATATCAAATGAATATTGTAAAAATGGGGAACCAATTAGTTCTAAATATATTGCTAGTTTATATGGAGCAAAGATTTCAAGCCAAACAATTAGAAATGAACTAGCTAATTTAGAAAAACTTGGTTACTTAGAAAAAGTACATACATCAAGTGGAAGAGTTCCATCTAAAAAAGGGTTGGAATATTTTAATGAAAATGCTTCTTGTAATATTTCTAATGTTATTAAAAATAAATTAGAATCTATTTTTGTTAAAAGAGAAAATGACATTGATAATGTTATAAATGATAGTTTAATAATTTTAAATGAAATTACAAGTTTACCTTCCATTACAAATACATATATAATTGATGAAAACTTACGTGAAGTTTCACTTATACAATTAAATGAAAATAACTCAATGATGTTAATAGTTACAAGTCTTGGTAACATATATAAAAATTATATCGAAATTACAAATCAAAGTCGATTTGAAGATACTAAAGTATGTATTAATTTATTTAATAAGTTTTTAATTGGTACTCCATTAATAGAATTAGAAAATAAAATTCAAGAAATATTACCAATTATTAAAAAAGAAGTAAATGAATATGAATATATAACTCAACAAGTGATTAAAAAACTTTTTGAATATACATTTAAAAATATTAAAAAAACCAATGTTGTTGGTGTTTCATCACTATTTCAATATCCTGAATTTAGTAATCCAACATTATTACATAATATTATTAATATGCTTGAAACTGGTAATGTATGAAAACAAATTAAACACATATTAGATAACAAAAAAGAAGAGGATGTTAAAATCGAATTTAGATTATCTGATAATAATGATCCTAAGCAAACAATTATGGTTGCTAGCACATTTGTTAATGTGGGAAATGAAAAAAGAGAAATATCAGTTGTAGGTCCATCATCAAGAGTTGAATTTGGCAAAATAAAAAGTATATTGAATTATATTAAAACTAAATTAGAAGATATATATAAAAAATAAAAGGTAAGTCTATAAAAAACTTACCTTAAAATTTTAAAATGGGGCGATTAACGGGGCTCGAACCCGTGAAAATACCTGAGTCACAGTCAGGCGTGTTAGCCAACTTCACCATAATCGCCATAAACAACATAAATTAATTATACTTTAATTAAAAAAATAATTATAATTAAAAATTATGAATTTAACTAGTTTGAATAAATTTCAAATTTCATATTATTGAAAAAGTAATTTTAATTTATTTTTTTACTTTTTAAAAGAAAGCATTATTTTTATATTTTTTTGGTTATTTAACAGTTTAATACCAATATTAATTTGTTTAATAGTTGCACAAATAAAAAATTATGGTGCATACTATGTATTGGGTATTGGATATATAACCGCATTTCAGCTTGCTTATGTACAGATTGGATGAGTAATTTCTATTGCTATAACTTTTGCTACATATAAATATAGTATTAATAAATTAAATCATGCTGATTACAAACAATTAAATTTTAATGCTTTTATAATGATATCTACAATTGGATTGGGATTAATTCCTTTATTTTTAATACCAACATATATTTATAATTATTATGCTAATAATCATGTAAATACAATAATTTCTCAATCCATTGCAACTAATTATATATATGGTTTGTTGCCATATATTTGATTTAATGTTATTTTAAGTTTTTTTATTATTAATATCCGTTTAAAACATGGAATTATTAAATCAATATTAGCTATGTTTTTTTCTAACACACTTATAATAGGTGTATGCGCATTATGTACACTAGCAATATCATATAATACTGTAGAATTATATGGATTAATGATAGGGTTATCATTAAGTATTGGTTGCTTAATCTCTATTATAATATTAGGATTTTATTTACACTTTAAAAATAAAAGTTTTTCATTACATAAAATCAATTTCAAACAATTACATATTTTATTTAAATTTGTATTCAAACAAATTGCAACAATCTTAAGTATTCAAATAATAAAAGGTATTGCTTTAATTGTGTTAGGTATTGCAATAAGCGCTACTATGAATATGACTTCACCTATGGGTTATCAATTATCTAGAGTTGTTTGATACAACTACTTATATTTAATCCCATTTTTTGCATATGGAGTTGGGGATGCAATAATGTTTATAGGATTAAGAAAAAACATTATTACAACATCTAACAATCTTCATAAAAACATTTTTTTACTAGTTTTATTTTGTTTAATAATTGAAATTGGAATTAGTATTGGAGCGTATTTCACTATTGAACCATTATCAGCACAATATGTAAAATATCAAGATATTAATTGATCTTATATTGATTTAAACAGAGTAGATTTAATTTATACTATAAATTATTTATCAAATAGATTAGGTTTGACTGATGCTCAATTAAAACAAATTGAAAATTTTATAAATTGATGTAATTCTAATCTAAATAATCCATTCTTAGGTCAAATTGCATCTAATGCACTTAATTTATTTAAACAAGCTATTGTACAAATATTATCTCATAATAATATGAGTGGATCTGGAATTGGTGAATATTTAATGTTACCTAATAAATCATATATTTATATATCAATATTTGGTATTGGATATTCGTGTGCTTTAATTATTAATAACATAACATTAGTTTCTAAGCAACGTTATTCTAATATTTTTGAGTCAATATTCCTGATTATAATGCAAATTATAGTTATTGCAAGTGTTGTAACAATGGGAGTTAAATTACAATCTACAAGTAATAGATTTCCATTTTTAGACGCATGGAGTTTTCCTCTTGCAATTGCTGGTATTGGTTCATTTATTTTATATATTATTTTATATAAAATAAACCAAAAGAAAATTCAAAAAAATAATTACTTAAAAACTTTTATCAAATTGAATCAATGAAATAATAATAAAAATGATATTATTACATTTATTTAATAAAATAGTAATATAGATAGATGAAAAAGTATAAATGATTATTAAGTTTATTAACATTAAGCGCGTTGTCTATATCAACTTTTACAATTGTTTCATGTAACAATACAAAAAATATTAATTCAGAAACAATATTAAATAAAAAATATAATCATCAAATTCATGGTGTTGATGAATATACTAATAGAGCATACACAAATGATTATGTAAAATTTGATGATATTTTATTAATCGCTCAAAATGAAATGGACAATAATATTTCTCAAATAAAAATAAATGAATATTTTAATATATTTGTTCAAAATTATATTAGTAATTTTGTGAACCAATCTACTAATCAAATTCACGGTTCTATAATTGAACAAAATATTCAATTAAACCAAGATAAATCGATTTCAGGTAATATTAGTATTAAATTTGAATTTTTAGAAGATAATGCTGTCACATTAAAAGCTGGAGAAAGAAAACAAGGTGATGTCGAAATTCATAATTTTGTTTTTGAAAATAACAAAATAGAATCTTATATTAACCATACAATAAGTAATTTTGTTTCATTTAAAATATCATTAAAATATTTACAAAAACAATTAATAGTAAATGATAATTCTAATAGATCATTTAATATTGGTTTATCTAATGAAATTATATATTTTGATAACATTAATGAATTAACTTTGCAATTAAATAATTCATTATTGAATATTAATATTAATAACTATATTAACAATATGTATTTATATTCAATATTTAATGATATAGAAAAAGAAATAATTAAAATTGTATTGAAATCTATATTATCAAATAATGCAAGACTGATTATAACTGGTATATCCCCTATTACTAATACAATTATTTCTGCACCATTATTAGAAATTGATATTTCATCAATATATAATAATCAAGAATCTAAATTAAATATTAATACTAACTTCTTAATGCATCTTCAATGAGAAATTGCATCATTATTTAATTTTGTCTCATCATTAGATTCTGCAAAAATTATTAATAATTCATTATATATTTCTACTAACTCAGTAATGAGTTATTCAAATGATTTTATTGATTTTGATATTAATACAAATTCTAATTTAAATGGTACATATCGTGAATACAAATCATTGAATTTCTTTATTGAAGACAGAAATATAAAACAACAACTTATTAATAATATATCTTTAAATATTGATACTTCATGAAATGAATATATAACCAATTTAAGTGATAATCAAAAAGCAGAATTAATCTATCATTGATTATTACCATATATTTCATATGGACAAAAAAATATTAGATTTCCAAATAAAATTGGTGGTTATACAGAACAAAAATTAATTTGTGAAGGATATACACATATGTTTCAATATATTTCAAATATATTAGAAATAAAAAGTATAGGAATTACAGGAATAGTTAAAACAGGTGCGTCTCCAGATCAACCAGATACAATGGGTAAACATGCTTGAAATTTAATTAATATAAATGGGTCATGATTATGGTGTGATTCAACTTGAGATGATAGCTTGCTTGCTTCATCACCAGCATATAATAAAGAATATTTCTTGAAAGATACAAATCAGTTTTTTACCAAAGAAACGCATCTTAATGTTGAAAATTGAGATTCTGGTAAGCTATTACCAATATCAATTAATTGTTTAAATCACAATCTTTTTAGACAATCTAAAATTTGTTAAAATCCAAATATGAAGTAAACAAAAAACCCCATCAAAAATTGACAGGGCTTGTCCACTTCAAAAACGACACTTTTGAAAGGACTAATATGTATTCTAAGAATAAATTTTATTTTTTAAACCTAAATCATACAAAAAAGTTCAAAAATTACTCTAAAAATAC
>CASDOM010000040.1 GCA_949282435.1 uncultured Ureaplasma sp. | reverse complement strand
ACTATTTTATATGTAACTTTAATAAATGTATATAAATACAAACTTAAAAAACATCCAGAAATTAATAATAAAAAAATATAAAATCTTCTTAAATCCTCATTCTTTAATTGATCAAAGTTTTTCATTAAGATTTTATATGATAAATTTTTATAAAAAAAATATACAATTTGAAAAAATGATTTTAAACAACTAATAAAATTGTTTTGAATCATAATGTCAAATGTATATATATTAAAAAAACTAAATAATAAAAAATTAATCATATATAAGATTTATATATATTATATATATTAACATTTAATTATATTAATTAATAAAAATATCTATAATTCAGGTTTATTACTAGAATAACAAATATGTTTTTTATCATCAAATTTTGAACTAGTTAAAATTGGTCAAGCCTTAATTAAAAAATTAATAACTATATAAATAATATTGATTGATGCAATTGATGTAAATATATAACTTAAAACTCTAAATAATTCAATCATTTGATTAATAAAAATTGATGAATCTAATAAATTAAGTTTATTAAAGTAAATATAAACATTGGTTATTGCAATTGCGCCAATAGCTAATGGGAATGTTAATGAAGCAAATATATAATCAAATTTAGTTATGTTAAAAATTCTAATTATGAATAAATATAACAATAATGTAAATATCACCGCATTACAAATTAATATAATTAACATTACATTAACAAAAATCCTATTATTATAACTAAATGCAATTACTGAATCAATATTCATTGTGGATGAATCAACCGAAGGTATAGCAAAGGTTTGGCAAAAACTAGCTAATAACAAATTAGGTGGAGCAAAATTAACAGCGATAGATGGAAATTTAGCATTTTCACTTTGTTTTTTGAATAATAATGAATATGTTATAACAGGAAACAAAATTACAAATGTTGCAAAACCAAATAATCAAATTGCCTGAAAAAATGCGATAGGTAAAATGTTATTTTGGAATCTACCACAAAAAGTTGAAGCAGTTGTTATTCCTACTGTTGGTACAAATCATGAACCATACATTGGATCAAGATGTCATTTATGATTTTTTAAAACATAAAAACAAAATCAATAAATAAATATCAATTGTAATAATACAGCAAGACATATAAAAATTGCTCCTATAACTTGAGCGGGTGGAATTTTTACACCTACATTATATTGCCATCCAGCTATAAAACCGCCAAAACACATCATTGTCATACTATATGTTGGCAACATTGATGAAGCAAGAGGATCTTTTGCGTAATATAATACACTTTTATAGTGAACAATATGTTTTGTGGTCATTATTAATAAAATTATAAAAACAATAATAAAAATTGGTAATGATATTCATCACCCTTTAAAATGATCATAATTACAATTAATATTATCTCTAAATATTAAATCTAATGAAGTAGCTAGTCCACACAAACCTAGCGATAATCCATTAAATCCAATTGGTAAATGTTGAGATCTATAAAATATTTTTTTAGATAAAGATTTATTCATAAATAAAATTAATTCTATAAAAAAATCCCAAAAGAATTTGGGATATATGATATGCTAGAAGACATAACCATGGAGCTTCTTGCGATCTTACAATTTAATTATATTACAAAAATATATTAACAATAATATTTTTTTTCTTGATTCAATTAACAAGTGTAACACTATATAATATGGTTGTGATTGTCTTTTGAATAAACAAGTATTGTTTAGTACTAGTTTTAATAAATTTTTTTAATTAAATTTAAGATCTAAGAATAGTAGCTATTTGTTGAATTGAATAACCACATGACAACAATGTATTTGTAAATAGTTGAGTAAGAGATGAGTCAATATATATTGTTTGAAGACCAGTACATCCAGCAAATGCACTTGATGATACTTCTGTAATTGGACATCCACTAAAATCAATTGTAGAAATAAGATTATTGTTTTCAAATGCTAAATCACCAATTGCAGATAAATTTGAACAATTTGAAAAATTTAAAGTATGCAATGATGTAGTATCTACAGATGGAGATGA
>CASDOM010000039.1 GCA_949282435.1 uncultured Ureaplasma sp. | reverse complement strand
TGCAACTTCTGATTCAAATGATTTTGAAGAAAAAATAAAAAATTGGATTGACTAGATAGATCAACTTATTTGCATTAAAAAAAGCAATCTAGATAAATTATCTAAATCACTTTTTAAATATTACAATGGTGCACATGAAGGGACTCGAACCCCCACTCGTTAAGAATCAGATCCTAAGTCTGACGCGTCTGCCAGTTCCGCCACATGTGCATTGGTGCTCCATAAGGGGTTCGAACCCCCGACCCACTGATTAAGAGTCAGTTGCTCTACCAACTGAGCTAATGGAGCATAATGACTTATAATACATTATATTAATAATGCTACTTATATTTAGAACTAAATTCTAAAAAAAGTAGCATTTAAATATTATAATGGTGCCGACTATAGGAATCGAACCCACAACCTACTGATTACAAGTCAGTTGCTCTACCTATTGAGCTAAGTCGGCTAAGTGGTGGAGTGTAAGGGACTCGAACCCCTGACCCTCTGCTTGTAAGGCAGATGCTCTCCCAGCTGAGCTAACACTCCAAATAAAAATCAATGCTCAACACATTGATAAATTTTTAAGATGGTGACTCGTACGGGATTCAAACCCGTGAATGCACGCGTGAAAGGCGTGTGTGTTCAGTCACTTCACCAACGAGCCATATGGCGGCTACTGTAAGGATCGAACTTACGACCAACCGGTTAACAGCCGGTGGCTCTACCGCTGAGCTAAGTAGCCATATTATGCTCCTAAGAGAATAACATTAACATTATAACAAAAACATATTGATTTGATTAAATTAATTTATAATTAATATGATTTATTATGGAAGAAAACACTATGTATACCTTAAATAAAGATTTTTATCCATATTTTCAATATAAAAAATCTAATAGTCAAAATAAAAAGGGTGTTATATTTTTTATTCATGGTTATGCAGTTAATTCAAATTATCATAATTATTTTAGTGATCAATTAAATAATTATGATTATTATGCTGTAGAATTACCTGGACACGGAATTACACCTTTAAAGTCTAAAAAACATTTAAAACCATACGAATATGCAAAATTAATTGTAGATTTAATTAAAAAATTAAATTTAAAGGATTTTATATTGATTGGACATTCAATGGGTGGCGGAATATCTGTTATGGTAGCACACATGATACCTGAATTAATTAAAAAAATGGTTATTGTTACACCTATGAATTCTTTAGGTACAACTAATGTGTTTAATTTTATGTTCAAATTTCAACCTAAAAATTTAAAACAAATTGATAAATTTTATAACATATTAATGTATGATTATCCTAATAACAAACATAAAATTAGTTCACAAGAAATTAAAGATGTAATTTATAACCAAAACACTTATAAACAAAATTTCAATAAATTAAAATGGAATATGATGAGTCCTATTAATTTATTTCATTTAAATAAAATGGAGAGAAATATTAAAGTTCCATTTATGTTAATAGTTTCCAAACATGATGGTTGTATCAATTTTAAAACCACGTTAAAAAATTTTAATTCGAAAAATAATAATTTTAAATCTTATATATTCGAAAATGCAGGTCATATTCCATTTTGTGAACAAACAGAAAAATACAATCAACTTATTATGGAATATATAAATGAATAATTATTTATTAATTGGAGACATAACTAGTACTATAAGTAATAATTGTCAATATTTATTCATTAGTTCTACTGGTGAATTTTTTGGTATGTTTATATTTATATTCTTTTTAATATCAGTTATTTTAAATTTCACTTTACCTAATTCAAAATGTTATAGTAAATTTCCATCAGGATGGATAATATTAGGAATTGCACTTGGCTTAATGTGTGGATTATTAAGTGGATATGGTATTCAATATGGTTTATTTCATCTTATAAATTCAAATTTAAATTCACAACAAATATTTCAAATTTCTTCATTATCGTTAAATCCTGCATTTGTAATTAGTAACATGATTAAAGGAATAAATTATTCAAATGCAAATTCATATACACCATTGATAAATGGTTTAGTATATATACTATTTGAATTATTCGGTAGTATATTAGGTGCATTTTGTGCTAATTTATTTTTTAGACTTTTAATTAATCAAGTTACTGATTTTTCTATTATAAAAAATGGTTTTTATACAACTCCTAGATTTAAAAAAATATCTAATAATTTTTTTAGTGAATTTAGCGGAACATTCATACTATCCACTAGTATTATTGGTTTAAGTTTGCTATTAAATTCAGATCAATTTGTAATTCAATTAATAGTTATAAGTGGGATTATTGCTGGTATTGGATATGGATTTGGTGGAACAACAGGATATGCATTAAATCCTATTAGAGATTTAGGACCAAGAATTGTATATTCATTTTTGTATTACAAACGTGATTTAAATTTTAAAAAAGATTGATCATATTCTATTGTACCAATTATAGGTCCAATTATGGGTGTATTAATTAGTACATTAATAATGCCAGGATTTATATATTAATAATTATTTTGCACAAGATCTACTTCAAAATAATTTATGTCTTTTTGTCTATATATATTTTTAATTAAAAATTGGCAATTTCTATTAATTAAAACTTGATTATCATTATTTTTAGTAGTTCCAAAAATAAAATCAGCTAAATATGCAGCACCTATAAAACCTTTTGGGATTTTAATTTTAAATACAACTTTAGTTTTTAATGGTAAATTATAATCATTATTTGATTCTCATCCATCTCTAAATATCATTCCATCACAATATTCTTCCGCTTCTCTTAAATCTAATGATGTTGAAATAAATCCATAACTTTGTATAGTTTTTCCAACGCATTCACTATAATCATAATTAGATTCATTATTTATATGAATGAAATCTTTTAATTGATCATAAAATTCATTTTCTTGATATTCGACTCCATGATAAACTTCATAATCATATGGTCATATAGCTTTTTCAAGTGCACTAGAGATATATTGATAATCTGACCCTACAATATTAATCCCATTATATACTATGTCTTGAGGTTCTTTTTGAATATGTAAAAATTCATTTCAAAACCATCCACGTATATTTGCATATAATTCAATTGATGTTTTTTCTTTTTCACTTAAACTATTATGTCAAGAAATAAAATTAGACTTTAATTCATTATCTATAGAATATTTTGATGTTGTATTGCATGATACTAAAAATGGGGTTGATATTACGCAAGTTGGAATTAATAAACTTATTGATATATATTTAAATAATTTAATCTTATTCATATATATATATATATA
>CASDOM010000038.1 GCA_949282435.1 uncultured Ureaplasma sp. | reverse complement strand
TCTAATAATTTTTGAGATATTTCTTGAACTACAGACTCACTTAATGGATTAAAGATAACTATTTCATCAATTCTATTAATTAATTCTGGTTTTAAGTATAATGTTAATTCTTTAAATACTTCATCTTTTTTATTATCTAATATTAATTGTGAACCAATATTAGATGTCATTATAATTATTGTATTTTTAAAATTAATTTTTCTACCATGTGAGTCAGTTAAGAATCCTTCATCCAAAATTTGTAAAAATAAATTTAATACATCAGAATGTGCTTTTTCTATTTCATCAAATAATACTACAGAATATGGATTACGTCTTACCGCTTCAGTTAATGCACCCGCTTGTTCATATCCTACATATCCTGGGGGAGCTCCAATCAATTTAGAAACAGAATGCTTTTCCATATATTCGGACATATCGAATCTTATCATCGCATTGTCACTGTCAAATAGTTCATTGGCTAATGCTTTTGAAATTTCAGTTTTACCAACACCTGTAGAACCCAAAAATAAGAAAGAACCAATTGGTTTATTTGGATCATTAACACCAGCTCTACCTCTTAAAACAGCATTTGCAACAAGTTCAATAGCTTCATTTTGACCCTTAACTCTTTTCATTAATTCTGATTTAAGATTTAATAATTTTTCTTTTTCAGATTCTATTATTTTATTGGATGGAATACCTGTAGCTTTTGCAATTACTTCACTAATTTCATTTTCGTCAACTGAATCTTTTATTAGTCTATTTGTTTTTTCTTTTAATTGTTTTTCTAATTTATTTTTTTCTTGTTCTAAATTTGGAATAGTAACATATAATAACTCAGAAGCTTTTGCATACGCCCCTTCCATTTTATAACGTTCAATATTTGCTTTTGCATCATCAATTTGAGTTTTTATTTTAATTATTTTGTCATTTTCTTCTTTTTCTTTATTTCATTTATCAGACATTTCAGCGTCTTTTTTTGATAATGATTCTATTTTTTCATCAATTTCTTTTAATCTTATAGATGACTTTGAATCATCATTATCTTTTGCTATTGATGCTCTTTCAGTTTTTAAATTAATGATTTCTCTTTTAATTTGATCTAATTCTTCAGGCATTGAATGCATTTCTGTTTGAACTTTGGCACAAGCTTCATCAACAAGATCAATAGCTTTATCTGGTAAAAAACGATCTGAAATATATCTTTCAGATAAATTAACTGCAGCTATTAAAGCATTATCAGTAATTTTGACACCATGATACATTTCTCATTTATCTCTTAATCCACGCATAATAGTTAGTGTTTCTTTTTTTGTTGGTTCACTAACTAAAACCTTAGTCATACGTCTTTCAAGTGCAGCATCTTTTTCAATATATTCACGATATTCATTTAATGTTGTTGCACCAATTAATTTAATTTCTCCTCTTGCCATCATAGGTTTAAGAATGTTAGCAGTATCCATTGCTCCACTAGTTTTTCCCATACCTACAATTTGGTGTATTTCATCAATAAATAAAATTATGTTACCATTAGATTTTTTTATTTCTTTTAAAATTGAATTTAATCTTTCTTCTAATTGACCTTGATAACTTGCTCCTGCAATTACAGATGATAAATTAATTTCTCAAATTTCTTTATCAAGTAAATTATCAGGTACATCTCTATGTACTATTCTTTGTGCTAATCCTTCAACTATTGCAGTTTTACCAACACCTGGCTCACCTATTAAGACAGGGTTATTTTTGTTTTTTCTTGATAAAATTTCAATAACTCTTCTTATTTCATCTTCTCTACCAATTATTGGATCTATTTTGTTTTGTTTAACTTCATTATTAATATTTCTACCAAAAGATTCTAATGGATTAACTCCATTTCCAGCAGTTTGTTTAAATTCCATTTTATTACCTCCTATTTTTGATATTTAATAATATTTTAGCACTTTTATGGTTAGAGTGCTAATTTATTTATAATTTTGTATAATTCACTTTCTAATAATATTGGCAATGATGTAATTATTCATAGCGGTCATTCAGTTTTATATCAATTATACTAATTCAAACAACCATTATAAATTGTCAACAATCAATGTTAAGAATTGTTAATTCATTAGATAATAGACTTGTTGAAAATTTCTTTGGTACATTAAAAACAGAACTTTTAAATAAACTAAATTTTAATAAAATAAATTTTGATGAACTTAATGAAATAATTAAGAAATATATTTATTACTATAATAATTTTAAGGTTCAGAAAAATTGTTTTAAAAATCACCAGTTCAATTTAGAGAAACCTCCAAATTAAACTATAATTAAGGTGTCCCAATATTTTGTCCATGTGTACCAGTGTATATAAAATACATTTGGACAAAAGATTTTATTATTACTTTGAATCAGAACATTTATCATATTCAAAATGCTTTATAACACCTAAAAAAGCAATAAATTCACTTATAATTTCTTATAGAAGTGTACTTGTCTAAAAAGAGTATGCAATAAACAAATTTAATTGTATTTCATAAATCATTTTTTGTTATAATATATATGTTTTAAAAAAACAATATTATATATAGTATTATTAATGAGGTTTCAAAAATGGAATTTTTAAATAAATTAAAAGGAATGTTTAGTAAAAACAAAGAAGTTGATAATGATGCTGAATTATCAAATGTAGATGGTAGTGAAAAAAAATCTTTCTGAACTAATGCAAAAGAAAAAATGGTTTCATTAAAAGATAAATGCATGGGTATGTTTAAATCTGAAGGTGTTTCTGTTGATGCATTTGAAGATGACAAATGTGATTGTTTAGATTCTGACTGCTGCAAAAATGATTCAGTAGTTGAAGAAGAAGTAGTAATTAAAGAAGTTGCTTCTGAAGAAAAAGCTCCTAAATCAAAATCAACTAAAAAAGAATCTAATTAATTTATAATTCATAGTTGTTGATCGATCATATTTAAAAAATACACATATTTAATGTGTATTTTTTATTTTTTTATGTATAATTATAATGTTTTGGAAGTATAGCTCAGTTGGTTAGAGCACACCCCTGATAAGGGTGAGGTCGGTGGTTCGAGCCCACTTACTTCCACCATTGGGGACTTAGCTCAGTTGATAGAGCATCTGATTTGCACTCAGAAGGTCGTGGGTTTGACTCCCATAGTCTCCACCATTGTATTATTTAAAAACCTATCTTAATAATTTTTAAGATAGGTTTTTATTTTAATTAGATTCAATTATAAATGAGAATGTGTTAGGACCGGTATGAACAATTACTGATGTTGGTAATAATGCATATTCGACATTTAAAACATTTAATTTTTGTTTTAAATATTCACAATATTTTTTATTATCTTCTTCATTATTTAATTCAGGAAATATAGCAACTCTTTTTATACCTAATTTTGTAAATTTAATTTTTTTATCAATAATTTCAATTGATTTATTAATTGCATTTTCCATTGACATTTCTTTAGCAACAAACTCAAGATTACCATTATACTTAATACATAATTTTAATTTTAAGATTTTAACTAATATTGCTTTTATACCTTTTAATCTTCCACCAGCAATTAATTGTTTTAAATCATTTAATATTAACATTCCACATTGTTTTTTAGTATATTTTTTAGCAATTTGTTCAATTTTGTTAATATTAATATTTTTACTATTGTTAATATATTCTTTAATTTCATTTACGCATCAATTTCCAGTGATTGACATTGGGTTGGCATCTAATACAATAATTTTATTTTTATCAATTTGATTAGCTACAGATTTAATTGAACTGTATGTATTAGATAAATGTCTAGAGAAAGGTATAACAATAACTAAATCATATTGTTTTATTAATTTTTCAAATAATTGAATCGCATCACCAATTATGGGTTGGCTTGTTTTAATCATATGATTATTATTTATATGATTATAAATTTCATTTCTATTAATGTTATTTTCAAAAAAGTTTAGTTCTTTATTGTTGTTATCGTTAATGTGAATGTTAATAGGCAACACATAAACATCGGGAGAATTCAATAAATTGTATGAACTACCTGTATCTAATACAAACGCAACTTTTTTTAGCATTAATAAAAACTCCTAATATATTAATAAATATAGTAATATTAAAATTATAATAAATAAATAGGTATTATTAATATGAATTTGTTTTATCAAAAAAATAGCTTAAAAGACACATTAATAGTTAGTTTATATAATGAAATTTCTACTCATACTGTAAACAATTCAGATTATGTTTTAATTTATAATAATGACAAATTAATTGGTATTAATATTTTTAATTTATCTAATCACATAAATTTATCTAATGGATTTATTTACCCAACTGATGAATTAATTAAATTAATTTTAAAATTGACTAATATTAATTTAAATGAATATATTAAAGATAATATATTAATTTGCGAAGTAATAGAATGTGAAATAATTGAAAATACACATTTACATAAATGTATAGTTAATATTGGTAATGATAAAACTTTACAAATCGTATGTGGAGCTTCAAATGTTCGTTCAGGAATGATTACAGTATGTGCAATTGATAATACAGTTTTACCATCAGGAAAATACATTAATAATGGTGAATTAATGAAAATTAAATCATATGGTATGTTGTGCAGTTATAAAGAATTAAATATTAAAATGGATTCAAAAGGAATTATTGAATTAGATCCATCTTATAAAACTCAAATTGGTTCTGTTTATAAATTGTGTTTTAATAATTTATCTAAATAATTTTTAAACTTAATTATTATATAATAATTAACATTATGAGTAATTTAGCATTATATAGAAAATATCGTCCAAAAAAATTTAGTGATGTAATTGGGCAAAAACTAATTGTAGATTCATTAATACAATCAGTTAAAAAAAATAATATTAGTCATGCATATATATTTTATGGTGCTAGAGGTACAGGTAAAACTAGTATAGCAAAAATTTTTGCTAAAGCTATTAATTGTCAAGATTTTCAAAATGATTGTTGTAATAAATGTTT
This sequence comes from uncultured Ureaplasma sp., assembly GCA_949282435.1. Lineage (GTDB taxonomy): Bacteria > Bacillota_I > Bacilli_A > Mycoplasmatales > Mycoplasmoidaceae > Ureaplasma. The sequence goes on along the minus strand of CASDOM010000038.1, from coordinate 6,261 downwards.
AAATTGCGAAATGATAAACAATAACAATAATATTGATATTATTGAATTAGATGCAGCATCTAATAATGGTGTTAATGAAATAAAAGAATTAATTGAAACCATTAAATATTTACCAGCAAATGCAAAATATAAAGTATATATTATTGATGAAGTGCATATGTTATCTACTAGTGCTTGAAATGCATTGTTAAAATCAATAGAAGAACCTCCTAAGCATGTTATTTTTATTTTAGCTACAACTGAATATCATAAAATTCCTTCTACAATTATTAGTAGATGTCAACGTTTTGATTTTTTACCTTTAAATGTTCAAAATTTGAATGAATTAATTGATATTGTATGTTTAAAAGAAAATCTAACTATATCTAATAATGCTAAAAATAAGATATCTTTATTAAGTGACGGCGGCGCTCGTGATTGTTTATCAATTTTGGATCAATTAAAAAATTTGAATGAAAATATTGATAATCAATTAATTAATAATTTATTTGGTTTAATTGATAATGATAAATTAATTGAATTATTAAATTTAATTATTAATAAAAAACTTAATAATTGTGATTTTTTAGATTCAATTAAAAATTTAAATTATGAAAAAATTGTGTATCAATTAATTTTATTTTTAATTGATAAAATGGTTTATTTAAAATCTGAAAATATAAATTTATTAAAAGTCTTATCTATAGATGAAATATATAAAATTAATTGCAATGATTTTAATTTGTTATTATCAATTGTTAATCATTTAAAAACTACATTTGAAAACATTAAACAATTTAATAATGCTAAATTTTATTTTGATTTATTTATATTAAGTTATATGAACAATAACTCAACTCAAGTTAATTTAATTGATAAAGGTGATTCAAAACAACAATTAAATGTGTCTATCAATCAGTTAATTGAAAATGATAATGATTTAAACATTAATAATATTGATCTTAATGATGTGTTTAAACTTAAAACTGTAACTGATGAATATAATAATGATTTTTTAGATCAATCTATTAATGGATTGGTAGAAAAAGAAAATGATTCATATAATTTTAATCATTTAGTAGATGATAGCAAACCGATTATTAATCCTTATTCATTTAATAAAAATGAAAATTTAAATTCTAATTCTAATATTATTCCTCAATATGATTGGTTAGAAATTTTTTTAAACATTGCATCTAATCATAATCATGAAATTAAAAATAATGATTTAAATAATTTAAATACATTTAAAACATCTTTAGTTGATGATATTAATAATAATGTATATAAATTATTAACAAATATTGAAAAAATATTAGTAAGTTCACAAAATGGTGTCATTATTTTATTTAATTTTAAAAATGAAGCTAATTTAGTTAATGAATTATTTTGAACAGAAAATTCATATCATGATATTTGTAAATTTTTAAAATTATATGATCGAGTTGTGTATGCGATTGATAAAACTAAAGCTAATGATTGATTAAAAATTTATAAAGAAAATCAAAATAAAAATTTTCCAGACGTTAAATTAAGTTTGCTAAAATATATTAATAAACCTAATGATAATAATGATTTAAAAGATAAAATTTCTAAAATTTTATTATCATAAATTAAATATAAATAAAAGGAAATTTATTATGAATATTCAAAAAATGATTCAAGAAGCACAAAAGGCTCAACAATTATTAAAGAAAAAAATTGATGAATTTGATAAACAAGAATTTGAATACAATTCTAGAGATTTAGTGACTGTTAAAATTAATGGTGCATTAAAAGTTTTAGATATTAAAATCAATAAATCTATTATTGATGCAGATGATCCAGATACATTGCAAGATATAATACTTGATGCAATTAATATGGCTATTGAAGAAACTACTAACAAAAAAAATAAAATAGCTGACTCTATTGCTCCTGGTTTAGGTAGTATGTTTTAATAATGTTAAATAAACCTAATGAATTTCATTTATTAATAGATGCAATTGAGTCCTTACCAACTATTGGTAAAAGAAATGCTCAAAAAATTGCATTGCATTTGGTTAATCAAGATTGGAAATATATTGATGAATTGGTTAATCGAATTATTAATGCTAAAACTAAAATTAAAAAATGCATAATATGTAATAATTTAACTACTCACTCTATATGTGAAATATGTAAAGATACAACTCGTGATCATACAAGTTTATGTGTAGTATCAAACTATGAATCATTAAACAAAATTGAAGAAAGTTTAAGTCATAAAGGCGTTTATTATGTATTGCATGGTGAATTGATGTCCAAAAATACTAATAGTGATGTTATAGAAGTCAATCTTCAAGATTTCATTAATAGAGTTAAGGAAGATAAAAAATTAAAATCAATTATTATTGCCACTAGTTTTACATATAGTGGAGAATATACAAGTCAATATATAATCCACAGTCTTATGAATTATAATATAGATATATATAGAATTGGGTTTGGATTACCGCTTAACTTTGAATTAAATTATGCTGATAATAAAACCTTGCAAGAATCATTTTTAAACAAACGTATTATTGAAAGGAAATAATAATTATGAAAAATTTATTAATATATGCAAGAATATGTCCTAATGAATCTTTATTTTCAATTAAATTATTGGAAATGTTTAAAACAATTCCAAATTTAGAAATTAAAATTTTAGACGCATCTTTACCATTTGATCATGTTAAAGAACAAGAATATATAAAACAATTTGATAATATTGTTTTATTATTCCCAATTAATTGATTTAATATTCCTTGAAATTTATCTAGATATATGGCTGAAGTTTGAAGGGTTGGTGACTTTAATTTACAAAATAAGAAATTTCATTTGATAATTACTACTGGTAGTGACACTCATATATATTCTGAAGAAGGGTTTGGTTGAGATGTGAAATCATATTTAAATAATTTTTATAGTGTAATGAAACGTTTAAAAGCATCAGTTGAAAGTTTAGATGTATTTTATGGTTGTGCAACTAAAAAACCATCAGATAAAGAATTTATTGATTTTGTTGATAATATTAAAAATATATATATTAATAAATTTAATAAATAATGATATAATTTATTAAGTTTAATTTACATATAAAAATATATAATTAAGGATATTTATTGTTTTATGAAAAAAGATATTCAACCTAATGTTTTTAGTACTAAATATACATGTGCTTCATGCAATACATCTTTTGAAATTTTATCTACAAAAAAAGATAATGTAATGATTGATGTTTGTTCTAATTGTCACCCTTTTTATGTTGGTTCTCAATCTAATAGTAGTTTAAGAGGAAGAGCAGAAAAATTATCAAATAAATTTAGTGTTGGTAAAACATTTAGCCCAAATTCTAAAAAAGAAACTAAAAATATTAAAAAACAATCTAAATCAAATATTAAAGATAATTTTAATTCTTTATAATTTTATTTTTGTATATTTATTGATATTTATATATAAATTTGTATTATGGAATATAATAAAAAATTATTTTCAGCTTTAGAAAAAATAGCACAAAAAAATGATGAATTAAATTTAGCTTTAGAAAATATTGGTAATGATATTAAAAAAATGAGGGAAATTAATATTCAGTTGAAACAAACTGAAAAAATTTCTGCTGAATTTAAAAAATATAAACAAATTGTTGATAATGGTATTAATGCAGAGGAATTATTAAAATCTGAAGTTGATCCTGAAATGATTGAAATGTTACAATCAGAGCTTGCTAATTCTAAAGAACTTATTCCTGATTTTGAAAATAATTTAAAAATTTTATTATTACCAAAAGATCCTAATAATGAAAAAAATGTAATTATAGAAATGCGCCCAGCAGCCGGCGGTGATGAAGCATCAATTTTTGTTGCTGATCTTTTTGATGCATATAAAAGATACATTGAAAATCAAGGTTGAAAAATTAATATTTTAGAATTAAATTCACAAGCACATGGATATGATTTTATCTCTTTTTCTGTAAGTGGAAATGATGTATATAGTAAATTGAAATTTGAATCTGGTGTTCACCGTGTTCAAAGAGTGCCTGCAACTGAATCTAAAGGTAGAGTACATACATCTACAATTACTGTAGCAGTTTTGCCAGAACAAGATGAAATTGAAGTTATCATTAATCCAACCGATTTAAGAGTAGATACATATAGAGCATCTGGAGCTGGCGGTCAACATGTTAATCGTACTGAATCTGCTGTAAGAATTACTCATATACCAAGTGGTATTGTAGTTGCATCCCAAGAAGCAAAATCACAAATTGAAAATAGAGAAATTGCTATGAAAATGTTGCGTGCAAAATTGTGAGATTATGCTGAACAAAAAAAACATAATGAACAAGCTGAAACTAGAAAAAGTCAGGTAGGAACTGGTGAACGTAGTGAAAAAATTAGAACATATAACTATCCACAAAATAGAGTTACTGATCATAGAGTCAATTTAACATTAAATAATTTAGATAGAATCATGATGGGTGATTTGAATGAAATCATCAATACTTTAATAGCAGATGAACAATCTGAACTAATGAGCAAATTTGTTATTTAATTATGATCTTAAAGGATTTATTATTTAATTTAGAAACAACTTTAATTAACTATAATCAAAATAAAAATATTGCCTTTTATATTATTCAACATTATGAACATATATTAGATAAATTAGATTTTATAAATAAACAAAATAATGTTGTTCATAATGTTAATGAATGTATAAAAGCAGTAGATGATTATATAAATGGTAAACCTTTAGATAAAATATTAGGTTATACATATTTTTTAAATCATAAATTTATAGTTAATAATAATGTATTTAGTCCTCGTAATGATACTGAATTTGTTGTTGATTTTGCAATTAAAAAAATATTAAGTAATAAACAACAATCATTAAATTTAGCTGATGTTTGCTGTGGAACAGGTATAATTGGAATAAGTATTAAAAAACAAATTCCAAATATTAATTTATATCAAAGTGATATTGATGAAAATGCATATTTTAATACTATTGAAAATGCAAAATTAAATAATGTAACTTCAAATGTAATATTAAGTCCTAATTTAGAATACTATTATAAGAAAAATATTATTCTAGATGTGATTATATCTAATCCACCATATATTTCTTTTAATGATATTAATGTTGGTGAAAATGTTGATAAATACGATCCTATTCATGCATTATATTGTGGTGATAATGGTTTAATGGTTTATAAAAGTATTTTAAATCAAGCTAAAAAAGTTTTAAATCAACATTCATATTTAATGATTTTCGAAATTGGTTTTGATCAAGGGTTAATATTATCTGAAATATCTAAATCAATGTTTAATGACGCAAATGTAGATATATTAAAAGATTTGAACAATAAAGACAGAATATTAATAATAAGTAAAAATTGATAAAATAAAAATATTATGTTTAAAACTTATTCTAATGATGAATTAAATACAGTTATTTTTGAATTAAAAAATAATAAAGCAGCTATAATCCCTACAGATACTGTGTTGGGGATTATAGCTATTAACCCAAATTTAATCTATAAAATAAAAAAACGTTCAAAACATAAAAAAATTATTAAATTTGTTTCTAATTTAAATGAATTATTACCTTTAGACAATATTCAAAAAAATTTTTTAAATATATTTTGGCCTGGTAAAGTCACCGTGATTAAGAATGGTATATCTTATAGAATGCCAAATGATAAAAGCATTTTATATATATTGTCTAAAATTAAAAATTTATATTGTAGTAGTGCCAATATTAGCAATATGGATACTTTAAATTCAACAAATGATATTGAAACGCAATTCGATAAAAAATGATATTATAAATTAGTTGTTGTATCTGGAAAATCGATAACTTCTAATCCTTCTACTGTAGTTGATATTGATACATGAAATATATTAAGAGAAGGCGAACAAGTTAATGAAGTAAAAGCTTTTATTCAAAAAATTGAACAAAATAAAAAAAATATATACATTTTATATGATTTATTTTGTTTTAAATATATTTCAAAAATCAAATCAGTTATTAATGTTAATGAATATAATCTTATTATTAAAAAATTAAATTTAATAAATTTTGAAGAATTATGTTTAATATTTTTAAATAATAATAAAAATAATAATTTATGTATTATTCTTACACCAAATGTTAATTATTGAGATTTAATTGCTAATCAACATAAATCAATTAGATCTGGGATTATTTATGATAAAAGTATATCAAAATTAATTAGAATGCATAATGATGCAAATGTTGGTATTTTTAATTTTAATTATT
>CASDOM010000037.1 GCA_949282435.1 uncultured Ureaplasma sp. | reverse complement strand
TCATAAAAATATTAATAAAGAATATGCAATTAAAAAAATTAGTAATTTACTTAATATTTCATTAAATAATTTTACTATTTTTGGTGATTCACCTAATGATATTCCTATGTTAAATCAATCACCTAATGCGTATATTACTAGATGTAAATATTTAGATAAAAACAAATTTCATTATGATTCTAATTTTAAGCAAAAAAACGCAGTAGGAAATTGAATTAAAAAAATATTTTATAATTGTTAAATATTATATTTTATTATGTTATAAATATATTTATAACATTTTTTATTATGTATATTTTTAGGTGTGAAAAGTGAGACCAATATTAGAGCTTGTCAATATCAATAAAACATACGATGACGGTTATATTGCTGTTAGTAATTTTAATTTAAAAATAAATAATGGTGAATTTGTTACTTTATTAGGTCCTAGTGGTTGTGGAAAAACAACAATGCTAAAAATTATTGGTGGGTTTGAAGATCCAACTAAAGGAAAAATTTTATATAATGGCATTGATATTAAAGATATACCAATTATTAAAAGACCAACTTCTACAGTATTTCAAGATTATGCTTTATTTCCTAATATGAATGTTGAACAAAATATTCAATATGGGTTAAAGTTAATGAGAAAAAATTCTAATAATATACCCAAAAATTTATATGTTAAAGCAAATAAAATTTATTTAGATTCTCAAAAGTTTGCTAATAAAAAAATTGAGGATATTAAAAAAAATAAAAAGAATCTTAAAATTGATATTAATAAAATTATTAAAAAATATGAAAAAAATGATTTTTTAAAAAAAATTATTTTTATGCGTAAACCAGAATATTTAGCTACATTAGAGTATTTAAATAATCAATTAATAAAGCAATATGGTGAAAATTTTAATTCTAAAATAACTTATAAAGAAAAAATATTATCTTTTATAGATATTTTTGTAAGTTTTTTTAATTTAAAAACTAATTTTTCAGTGTCTACTAAAAATATGAATGAAATTGAAAAAGAAATTTATGAATTAAAAAAATGATATCATTACAAAAGAAAATTAGATGATAAATATGATAAATTACAAGATAAATATATTGATTTAGATTATGATATTTCTTATTGACAAAATTATCCTCAATCAAAAAAAGAAACTTTTGAAAAAAAACATATTACAAGAAAATTAACAAAAGAAGAAATTCAAGAAAAAACAAAATATGTAATTGATTTAGTTGGGTTAAATGGTAAAGAAAAAAAATATCCAAATGAATTGTCTGGTGGTATGCAACAAAGAGTTGCATTAGCAAGATCAATAGTTATAGAACCTGAAATATTATTATTGGATGAACCATTAAGTGCATTAGATGCCAAAGTTAGAAAACAACTTCAAGATGAAATAAAAAGATTACATAATGAATTAGGTTTAACGTTCATTTTGGTTACACATGATCAAGAAGAAGCATTGATGTTGTCAGATAAAATAGTGGTTATGTCTGATGGTAAAGTAGAACAAATCGGTACTCCTAATGAAATTTATGATACTCCTAATAATTTATGAGTTGCAAATTTTATTGGTCGGACAAATATTTTAAAAGGAAAAATGATTAAAGATGATGTTGTACAATTTTATGATGTAATAACTAAAGTAAATAAAATTGATAATATCTCTATAAATGATAATGTTAATATTATTATTCGACCTGAAGATTTTGACATTGTTAAAAATCAAAAAGGAATTTTAAATGATGTAGAAATAATTGATATTATTTATAAAGGACTTTTGTATGATATCAAATGTTCATATAAAAATAATATTATTAGTGTTGAAAGTATTGATTATATAAAAATTGGATCTAAAATAGGTTTAAAATTTGATATCAATGATATACATTTAATTAAGGATAATGATAATAATGAACAATAAAAATAATAAATATTATTCTTATTACAAAATTAAAGATACTAAACTTTTTACAAATAAATTTGTATTCAGTAAAGGATTATTATTAGCTTTACCATACATATTTATTACACTTTTATTTGTAATAGTACCTTTAATTGTAATTTTAATTAATGCATTTACTCCTTCAACAGGTAATATTAATGATAATTGAGGAGTGTTAACTGGAACTATATGAATTAAAATAGGAAAATCTATTTATATTTCAATAGTAACTACAATTTTTATATTATTAATTGCTTTTCCATTTTCATATTTCTTATCATTATCAAATAATAAAGTTTGAAAATCTATTTTAATAATAATTACAACAGCTCCAATTTGGGTAAATATGTTAGTAAAACTTATTGGTATAAAAACTATATTTGATCTTATTAATGATGTTCAAAATAGCACTTATGGGGATATTTATACAATACTTGGATTAACATATATTTATTTACCTTTTATGATTATCCCATTATATAATAGCTTGAATACAATCCCAAAAAACTTAATTAACGCTTCAAAAGATTTAGGAAGAAATAATTTTTATACATTTATTTTTGTTATTATTCCATGATGTAAAAATGCATTAATATCAGGTATAGTTTTAGTTTTATTACCTTGTTTTACCACTGTTGCAGTACCTAGTTTTTTAAATAATAATAATGATGCAGGTTTGATTGGTGATGTAATTATTAATCAAGGTGAAAATGGATTAAACTCACCAATTGCTTTATCACGTACATCTGTATTAGTGTTAGTTGTTAGTTCAATTGTTTTATTAATATATGGAATAATTGTTTATTTACCTAAACTGTATTTTTTAATTAAAAGTAAACTAGATAATAAAAAAGGAAGATAAAATGAAAAAAACACTTTATTGATTTAAAAAAAGTTATATTGCAATTATTCTTTCTATTATTTATTTACCATTAATAATGGTTGTTTTTTTAAGTTTTACTAATCCATCTATAAAAGGAAATTTAAATTTAAATTTTGACTTTAACAATGGTCAAAATTGATTATCATTGTTTCATGATGATCAATTTTTAAATGCACTTTTTAATACTTTTGTTATTATTGTTTTTACAGTTCCATTTTCTACTTGCATTGCTGTGATTACATGTTTTGGAATTTGAAATGCAAAAAATTTTTATAAAAATAGTGTTATGGGTGTTACAAAATTAAATATGGTTATTCCTGATTTAATTACTGGAATTAGTTTAGCATTATTATTTTCAATTACTATAATTCCTTTAGGAGCAAATTTAGGTTTTGCAACAATTATTTTAGCCCATATTTCTTTTAGTACTCCATATGCAATTATTATTATTTATCCAAGAATTTTAAAAATGAAAAAAAATTTAATTCTTGCATCAATGGATTTAGGGTATGGAAAGATTTATACTTTTTTTAAAGTTATAATACCATTTTTAGCACCATCAATTATAAGTGCAGCAGCAATGGTATTTAGTATTAGTTTTGATGATTTTATTATTACTAAATTAATTGGTGGGGATATTAATACTATTTCTACTGAAATGTATAGTATGGCTAAAGGTATTAAAATGTGAGCAGTAACATTTGGGGCTATAATCGTTTTATCAATATTTGTTATCGCTTCAATAATTGGTATTAATAGATATATGAAAGAAAAAAAATATAATAAAAAAATTTATTTATCAAAATATTTCAAAAATCGAAAAAATAATAAAATTATTAAATATTAAGTTTGTTTTCTTTTTTATGTATTAAATTTATAATATTATTTTTATGCTTACAAATAATAACTGATGACAATATTAATAAAATCAAAAACATTGGTAGAACATATAATAAGTTATTAATAGTTATTTTTATAGTATTTATGAAATTATCATTTAATAAATAAAAATAATTTATTGATGGACATAATATTAAAAATGGAGCAATTATTAAAACTAAAATGCTGCCTAATGACATAATTTGTTTTTGAAAAACTATAATAAGAATTATTAAACATGAAATAATTGCAATAAATGGACTCATTGTAATTAATATACCAATATAACTTGCAACACCTTTTCCACCTTTAAATTTAAAAAATATTGGTCATAAATGTCCAATTATAGTTCCAAACCCAGTTAAATAAATTAACGACATTATATTAAAATTATTGTTTGAATATTCATATATAAAAGATTCAAACAAAAACTTAATAATGAGAAAAATAATTATAATTGGTAATATAGTTTTACAAATATCTAATATTAAAATTAAAAACCCATATTTTTTATTCATAATTCTTAATGAATTTGTGAAACCAGGGTTTTTAGACCCAAATTCTCTTATATCTTTATTTGCAAAATGTTTAGTTAAAATTATTGCAAACATTATTGAACCAAATAAATATCCTAATATTGGCCCAAATAAACATAATATTAAAAAACCTAATATATACATAATATAAATATTTTATAACATGTAAAATATATAGGTTTAATTTGTTTAATTATAAATAGTTAATTTATTAGATTTAATACAAACCTAAAACTTTACATTTGATTAACCTTTAAAATTTAAAATTTATTTAAATAATAAATAAAATATAAGTATATAATAATTAATGTAATAATTATTTTTTTACATTAAAGAGGGTTTATTATGTCAAATTACAACAAAATAAATGTTTATAGTGAAATTGGAAAACTTAAAAAAGTTTTAGTTCATACTCCAGGCGTTGAACTTGAATATTTAACTCCACAACGTTTAGATGAATTATTATTTAGTGCTATTCTTGATCCTGTTCGTGCTCGTGAAGAACACAAAGAATTTATTAAATTATTAGAATCACAAGGTGTTGAAGTTGTTCAATTACGTGAATTAGCTGCTGAATCTTATGTTGCTGCTTCTAAAGAAGAAAAGGAAGAATTTATTCAAAAATGATTAAAAGAAGCTACTCCTAAATTATCTGATGGTAATAAGAAAGTAGTTTATGATTATTTAAAAAAATTAGGAAAAAAACCTGTTGAAATGATCAGTAAAATGATGTCTGGTATTTTAGCAAGCGAAGTAAATGTTAAAAGTGATGTTGAATTAATTGTTGATCCAATGCCAAATTTATATTTTACTCGTGATCCATTTGCATCTGTTGGTAATGGTGTAACAATTCATCATATGTTCCGTGAAACACGTAGACGTGAAACAATTTTTTCATGATTAATATTTAATTGTCATCCTGAATATAAAAATACTCCTGTATATTATGAAAGAAATTTACCATTCAGTATTGAAGGTGGGGATGTATTTGTATATAATGAAAAAACTTTAGTAATTGGTGTTTCAGAAAGAACTCAACAAGAAGCTATTCAAAAATTAGCTCAAAATATTAAAGCAAATAGTGAAGTTAAATTTGATACTATTTATGCTATTAATGTTCCTAAAATGAGTAATTTAATGCACTTGGATACTTGATTAACTATGTTAGATCACGATACATTCTTATATTCTCCAAATATGATGAGTGTATTAAAAATTTGAAAAATTTCTTTAAATGAAAAAGAAATTATTTGAAGAGAAATTAATGAACCTCTAGAAAAATTTTTATCTTTAATAATTGGAAAAACTGCTAAATTAGTTCCTGTTGCTGGACATGGTGCTACACAAATTGATATTGATGTTGAAACTAATTTTGATGCTACAAACTATGTTTGTGTTGCTCCAGGTGTGGTAGTTGGTTATGACCGTAATAGAAAAACAAATGAAGCATTGAAAAAAGCTGGATTAACTGTTTTATCTTGAAATGGTGATCAATTATCATTAGGTATGGGTTCTGCTCGTTGTATGACAATGCCTTTATATAGAGAAGATTTAAAAAAATAATTTAAATTAGTAAAAAAAATAAAATTAAAATAAAAAAAAGATTAAAATAATAATTGATGTAAATTTTTTAATTTACATTAAATTGATGAAAATATTTATTAAATAAGGAAATTACAATTATGTCTTGAAATTTAAAAACTCCTCGTCACTTTGATTGCTTAATGCATTTTACAACTGAAGAAATTATGTATTTAGTTGATCAATCTATTAAAATTAAAGAAAATGATAGAAATGGTGTTGTTGCTAACACTTGTAAAGGTAAAGCTATTGTTGGTATTTTTGAAAAAAATTCAACTCGTACTGCTAATGCTACTTTCCGTGCTGCTCACTATTTAGGTATGGATTATTTCTATAATGGTCCTACTGGTTCAAATATGGGTACAAAAGAATCAGTAGCTGATACTGCAAATGTAGTTACTGATATGTATGATATTGCTTTCTTTAGAACATTTGGTCATGATAAAAGTAGAGATTATGCACAATATTGTGGTATTCCATTAATTATCGTTTTATGTGACCAAGAACACCCAACTCAAACTATTGCTGACTTACAAACTATTAAAGAAGCATTTGGTTCTTTCAAAGGTTTAAAAGTTGTATTCTGTGGTGATTACAAAAATAATATGGGTGCTTCATGAATGTATGCTTGTGCATTCGCTGGTATGGATTTAGTTATGTATGGTCCTAAAGAATACGAAAAACAAATTAATCCTGAAATTTTAGCTTTCTGTAAAAAATTATGAAAAGAAAATGGTGGTTCATTTACTTGTACAGATAACAAAAAAGAAGCTGCTAAAAATGCTAATGTTATTGCTACTGACGTTTGAGTATCACTTGGTGAATCATTTGAATTATGAGGAAAACGTTTAGAAGAAATGCATGCATTCCAAGTTGATGCTGAAATGATGAAAATGGCTGCTGATAATGTTATTTTTATGCACTGTTTACCTGCATTCCATGATATTAATACTGAATATGGTAAAAAAGTTGCTGAAATGTATGGTAAAAAATATCCAATGGTAAAAGATGGTGCTATTGAAGTTACTGATGAAGTATTCTCTAATAAAAAATGAAATTGATCATTTGTTGAAGCTGGTAACCGTTGAACTTCAATTGCTGCAATTATTCAAGAATTATTAAAATAATAATTAATAAAAAATAAATTTGATTTATATAATTGGGTAGTATATTATGAAATTCGATTTAACGAAAATTAAGAGTTGTATTAATTTAAAAAATATTTTTAATTTTAATAAATCATCAAATCTTAAAATTGTTATTGCTTTAGGTGGTAATGCTTTAGGTGATAACCCTGATGAACAAAAAAATCTTGTTAAAGTTCCTGCACAAAAAGTAGCTGCTTTAACTCAACAAGGACATACTGTAATTGTAGGACATGGTAACGGTCCTCAAGTTGGAATGATCTTTAATTCTTTTAGTGATGCTAGAAAAGTTAACCCAAAAACTCCTTTAATCCCATTTGCTGAAGCTGGTGGAATGAGTCAAGGATATATTGGTTATCATATGTTAGCTGCTATTCAAACTGAATTAAATAAATTAGGATTAAATAATGATGTAGTTTATTTTGAAACTTTAACATATGTTGATGCAAAAGACCCTGCATTTAAAAATCCTACTAAACCAGTTGGACCTTTCTATAAAACTATGGATGAAGCAAAAGCTTCTAATCCTAATTCAAAAATTGTAGAAGATGCTGGTCGTGGATATAGAGTAGTTGTTCCTAGTCCAAAACCAATTGACTTTGTTGGTATTAATACTATTAAAAACGCAATTAAAAATGGTTCTATTGTAATTGCAGGTGGTGGTGGAGGTATCCCTACTATAAATAATAATGGTAATGTATCTGGTCTTGATGGTGTAATTGATAAAGATTTTACATGTGCTAAAATTGCTGAAAAAATTGATGCTGATGTATTTGTTATATTAACAGCAGTTGATCATGTTTATGTAAATTGAGGAAAACCTAACCAAAAAGGTCTTGAAGTAGCTACTGTTAGTGAAATGGAAAAATACATTGATGAAAAACAATTTGCTCCTGGTAGTATGTTACCAAAAGTTCAAGCTGCAATTAACTTTGTAAAAAATAAACCAGGTAAAAAAGCTATTATTGCTGATTTAAAAGATATTGAAAAAGCATTAGCTGGTGAAATTGGTACAACAATTATTGCTTAATATTATTACTATAAATTAAATATATGTAAAAAACACTATGTAGTTTATTACATAGTGTTTTTATATAAAGACATAAATATACACAAAAAGGAAACTTTAAATGAAATTAAACTCTTTGCAAAAAAGCAAAAAAGAAAAAGAAAATAGCTTAGCATATGCACCTACAAAGAAAAAAATTAGTTTTTTCTCTGCTATATTAGTTGTAATAGGTTCATGTGTAGGAAGTGGAATTTTCTTTAAATCCGGAGCTGTATTAGAAGGAAGCGGTAACAATATAATTTTTGCAATGTTTACATGAATATTTGCATCATTTGCTGTATTGTGTTTAGCATTAGCCTTAATTGATATTACAAGTGTTCGTAATGATAATTTATCAATTATTGGATGAACAAAAACTTTTAATTCAAAATTTATTTATAAATCATGTAAAAATTTTATTTTCTTTATTTATTCAACTATTAAATATTTTTTTATGCCACTTTATTGTGCACAAGCTTTTCAAGATGGAATTGCCGCATTATATATTAATTCTGGTCATAGTTATAATGGTTTTGGAACAAATGCTGACTGAGCAATATTAATGTTAATTGCTGTAGTTATGGCAATTTATTTCATTGTAGTTTGTGGTTTATCATCAAAAATGGGTGATGTTCAAAATATACTTATTTCAATAGTTAAATTTTTACCATTAATATTAGCTGGAGTTATTGGTTTTGTGATCATCGGAATGAATGGTGGTCATATTGCTGGAGAATATATTACTGATGGTTTTAAGTCATATAGTGATGATTTAGTTAAGCAATGAACATTTAAAACATATACCCCTGGTTTTGGTTTATTCATAGCTTCAATTGGTATTTTCTATGCATATGATGGATTTTATAACGCCGCTGGTATTCAATCAGAATTAAAAGAACCTAAAAAATTACCAAGTATTATTTTAGTTGGTTTAATTGCTACAACTGCTATATATTTAATAATTGCTATTTCAATGTCATTAGGTAGTACTGGAGGTAACCCTCAAGGATTAGTTTCATGATTTGCTGAACATAATGCTTTAATTGTTTTTGCAATATTTGAAATATTAATAGGTATAGGTATTTTTAGTGTATTAAATGGTTTTGCTTTATGAACTCCAAGATATACTGAAGATTTAATTTTAGAAGGTGAATTACCTTTTGCAAAAAAATTTGCACACAAAATTGATAAAAGTAGAAAAGTTGGGGTTGTATATAATTTAGTTACTGTTGTACCTACTGTTATTGTATTGTGTATAATTGGTGGATTATTTTATATTAATTCATATGACAGTAGTGGTATTGCATTTGCTACAAGTCAACAATTAGTACCTATTTTTGGTCAAAATGCAGATTTTAGTCAAATGTTTGGTACTGATTATGTAAACAATGTTGTATATTATCATTATGGTTCCGGCGTTGGTAGTTTATATACTTTTGCAGATGTAATTTCAAACTGAAGTGCGTTATTTGTTTTCTTATTTTTAGTATGTACAATTATTGGTGGTATAAAAAATAAAAAAACTCAAAAAGTAAAAATAAAATATTCAAAATTCTTTACTCCATTTGCATATTTATCAGTAATTTTAATTTCTGTTTGTATTTTTATGGGATTTATTGAACCTTTTGTTAATTTAATTTTTCTTGCAAAAATCGTTCCAAACTATACTGGTGATAATTTAAATGAAATAATAATTAGTAGAGTAATGACTATTGTTATGTTGATCATTTATTTATCAATAATTATTTTACCTTCTTTAATTGATAATTATTTATTAAAGAAAAAATATGGTTCTATTGAAAATGGTGAATTACAAAAAGTTAATGAAATTCGTAAATCATTAAATTTGCCATTAGCAAAATCTTATGATGAATTAGAAAAACAAGAATTAATAGGTACAATTGGAAATTCATTAACTGATGAAATTGAACATATAAAATAATCTTAATTTTTAAGCAATAAATGATATATAATTATTAATAGTATAAAGAAAGTAGTTTTTAATTAACTCACCTGAATTTCTTTTTGTGAAATTGGGTATCATGCTTTTTGTTTAATTATATTTGTAAGTATGATATTAGTATGAGTCTTAATGAAAAAACACTTTCATTAAGACTTTATCTTTATACATAAATTTATATAAATTAATGAAAAGGTAATATGATTGTAAATAATCAAAAAAATTCCAATAATAAAAAAGATAATATTTTAATTAATGAAAAAATAAAGATTAAAGTATTAGATGTTATTGATGAAACCGGACAACATCTTGGCGAAATGAATAGGGACGATGCTTTAAAACTTGCTCAAAATAAGGATTTGGATTTATTAGTAATTGCAATTCAAAATAACAAAGTTATTGCTAAAATTTTAGATTATGGAAAA
>CASDOM010000036.1 GCA_949282435.1 uncultured Ureaplasma sp. | reverse complement strand
TATTGCATCTAATTTTCCATTAGTAGCATTAGTTACATTTTACATTTATTCACTTGTAATAGCAATAATGTTATTAGTTAATCATAAAAAATATGAAAATTCAGGATTAGCAATTGCAACAGGAGTATTATCATTAATTGGTTTTTGTTTAGTTTCATTTATTTTAGGTTTTATATTAAAACCGACAAATAATGTAAATGTTGCACATAATGAATAAATTATCATTTTGATAATTTTTTTATTCAAATAAAATATGAATATAAAAACTATAAAAAGAAATTTTATTGCCTCAACATTTCCTGTTATAAGTTTAATTACATTTGGTATTTATCCATTAGTAATGTCAATAATGTTATTTTTAAATTATGACAAATTCAAAAATATTGAAATTTGTTTAGCGTGTGCAATTTCAGCACTATTAGGTCTTCCTTTATTTTTGTTTGTTCCATTTATAATGGGGTTTATTTTAAAACCGAAATCAGATAGTGAAATTATTCAAATGAATAAGAATGAAGAAAAACTATCTATAATAGATTAAATCATTAAAAAAGCCATAATAAATTGTGATTTTAAATAATTACAATTTTTTATTTTGCAATATTATTGATAATAAAATTTACTGTTAATCAAACCTCATTTTCATAAATATAACTAACTATTTCTAATTGAATATCATAGCATTGATGAATTAGGAAATTCATATTTTATGATTTTTACTACTTCTTTATAGCAAAGTTTATACTCATTAAACGTATAAAATGCATTTTTAAAACCATTTTCATTAACTTCAAATTTATCTAAAATTTTTTTAATATCTATAACCCGATCTTTTTTATATGATTTTATAATTATAGATTCATTATTTTTTAAATTTTCTAAGTCAATTTTTAGCTTTAAATTTATTTTATTAATACCTATCATAAATTAATGATATCAAAAATAATTACCTATAATAGATAGTGTATATGCATGTTCTTTTTAGACAAATATATTTCTAATAAAATTAGAAGTCAATTTATTGATTTTTTAGAAATAAACACACTTATAATTTTTTATAGAAGTGGACTTATCTAAAAAGAGTGTGTAATAAACAAATTTATACAATTTTTTTATTTATTGATATATTGATGTTATAATTAATTTTGTATTGTGTATTTTTTTTATTTATAGATCATGATACACTCGGAAGAGTTGTAAATTATATTTTAATGTAAAAGGAACTTATTTATGCCTACAATAGCACAACTAATTAGACATAAACGTAGTAATAAAGTAAAAAAATCTAAATCACCTGCTTTATTAACTACTTATGATTCATTAGATAAAAAAATTAATGAAAACCCATCACCTTTTAAAAGAGGTGTATGTACTCGGGTTGGTACTATGACTCCAAAAAAACCTAACTCCGCTCTACGTAAATATGCTAAAGTACGTTTAACTAATAATGAAGAAGTATTAGCATATATTCCTGGTGAAGGACATAATTTACAAGAGCACTCTGTTGTATTAATTCGTGGTGGTAGAGTTAAAGATTTACCTGGTGTTAGATATCATATAGTTCGTGGGACATTGGATACTTCAGGTATCGAAAAACGTCGTCAACAACGTTCTAAATATGGATCAAAGCGTCCTAAAGCATCTAAATAGTAAAAAGGGGAAATTTAATAATGAGAAAAGCAAAACCTGAAAAAAGAGAAGTATTAGCTGATCCTATTTATAATTCAAAATTAGTTACTAAATTAATTAACTCTATAATGTTAGATGGTAAAAAAGGATTAGCTCAAAAAATTTTATATGAAGCATTTAAAAAAATAGAAGAAAAAACAAAAAAACCTGCTATGGAAATTTTTAATGCTGCTCTTGATAACATTATGCCTACAATTGAATTAAAAGTTCGTCGTGTTGCGGGATCAAATTTTCAAGTTCCAACTGAAGTAACTCCAATTAGAAAACAAACATTAGGGTTAAGATGATTAACTCAATATGCTCGTTTACGTAACGAAAAAACTATGCAAGATCGTTTAGCCGCTGAAATTATTGATGCATCTAATGGTATTGGTGGTGCTGTTAAGAAAAAAGAAGATACACATAAAATGGCAGAAGCTAATAAAGCGTTTGCTCATTTACGTTGATAATATAGTTCATTAATAAAGTGAGAAAGAGAAAAATATGAAACGTGAATTTCCAATTGAAAAATATCGTAATTTTGGTATTATGGCTCACATTGATGCTGGTAAAACAACAACAAGTGAAAGAATTTTATTTCATACTGGTGTAAATCATAAAATTGGTGAAACTCATGATGGTGAATCAACAATGGATTGAATGATCCAAGAAAAAGAACGTGGTATTACAATCACTTCTGCTGCTACATATGCACAATGAAAAGGTCATGAATTAAACTTAATTGATACACCCGGACATGTGGATTTTACTGTTGAAGTAGAACGTTCATTACGTGTTCTTGATGGGGCTGTTGCAGTTTTAGATGGCCAAAATGGGGTTGAACCTCAAACTGAAACAGTGTGAAGACAAGCTACAAAATATAATGTTCCAAGAATTGTTTTTATTAATAAAATGGATAAAATTGGTGCTAATTTTGAATATTCAGTACAAACTATGATTTCAAGATTAGGTGTAAAAGCAACTCCTATTCAATATCCAATTGGTGCAGAAAATGATTTTGTTGGTAATATTGATTTAATTGAAATGAAAGCCTATTATTATGATGGTAAAGAGGAAGAAAACTTTACTGTTAAAGAAATTCCACAAGAATTAAAAGCAACTGCTGAAACATGAAGAACAAAAATGCTTGATGATGTTGTTCAATATGATGAACAAATTATGGAAAAGTATTTAAATGGTGAAGAATTAACAAATGATGAAATTAAATCATGTATTCGTAAAGGTGTTATTGCTACTGAATTATACCCTGTATTATGTGGTACTGCATTTAAAAATAAAGGTGTTAAAAAATTATTGGATGCAATTGTTGAATTTTTACCATCTCCATTAGATGTGCCTCCAATTAAAGGAGAAATCAATGGTGATGAAATTATTGAAGTTAAAGCAGATGATAATGAACCATTTGCTGCATTAGCTTTTAAGGTTGCAACTGACCCATTTATTGGTAGATTAACTTATATTCGTGTTTATTCAGGTACATTACAAAAAGGTTCATATGTAATTAATTCCACAAAAAATAAAAAAGAACGTATTTCACGTTTGGTAAAAATGAATTCTAATGCACGTAATGAAATTGATGAAATTGGTGCAGGTGATATTTGTGCAATTATTGGTTTAAAAGAAACTACAACTGGTGATACTATTTGTGATGAAAAAAAACCTGTAGTGCTTGAACAAATGCAATTTGCTGAACCTGTTATTTCTTTAGCTATTGAACCAAAATCAAAAGCTGATCAAGAAAAAATGGGTATTGCTTTATCAAAATTAGCCGAAGAAGACCCTACATTTAAAACTTATACTGACGAAGAAACAGGTCAAACAATTATTGCTGGTATGGGTGAATTACATTTAGATATTTTAGTTGACCGTTTACATCGTGAATTTAATGTTAATGTAAATGTTGGTGCTCCACAAGTTAGTTATCGTGAAACATTCACTATTGCAGGGGAAGCTGAAGGGAAATATATTAAACAATCTGGTGGTAGAGGTCAATATGGACATGTAAAAATTAATTTTGAACCAAATCATGATAAAGGCTTTGAATTTGTTGATGCTGTTGTTGGTGGTAAAATTCCAAAAGAATATATTAAAGAAGTAGAAAATGGATTAAAAGAAGCAATGCAATCTGGTCCATTAGCTGGATATCCAATTATTGATGTTAAAGCCACTTTATTTGATGGATCTTATCATGATGTTGACTCATCAGGTATGGCATATAAAATTGCTGCTTCAATGTCATTAAAGGAAGCTGCTAAAAAATGTGGTTTAGTATTATTAGAACCAATTATGTCTGTTGATATTACAGTTCCTGATGAATATTTTGGGGACACAATGGGTGATATATCAAGTCGTAGAGGTTCTATTGAAGGAACTGAACAAAGAGGAACTGCACAAACAATTAAAGCCAAAGTTCCATTAAGCGAAATGTTTGGTTATGCAACTGATTTACGTTCTTTTACTCAAGGTAGAGGTCAATATGTAATGCAGTTTAGTCATTATGCACAAGCTCCAAAATCAATTACAGAACAAGTTGCATCAAATCGTAATAAAAAATAATTAATATTTACTTTTTAAAATTAATTTTGATATATAATATAAAACGTCTAATATGTTAATAAATGTACAAATCAATTTTAGTTAATGATATTTAAGATGGCTATATATACAGAATTAACAATAATATTACTTAGTTCTATTAGACATTAAAATTTTTATTAAAGGAAATTATAAATTATGGCAAAAGAAAAATTTAACCGTACTAAGCCGCATGTTAACATCGGTACAATTGGTCACGTTGACCATGGTAAAACTACATTAACTGCTGCTATTTGTACAGTATTAGCTAAAAAAGGTCAAGCAAAAGCAATGGATTATGCATCTATTGATAGTGCTCCAGAAGAAAAAGAACGTGGTATTACAATTAATACTGCTCACGTTGAATATGAAACTGCAAAACGTCATTATGCTCACGTTGACTGTCCAGGACATGCTGACTATGTAAAAAATATGATTACTGGTGCTGCTCAAATGGATGGTGCAATTCTTGTAATTGCTGCTACTGATGGTCCTATGGCTCAAACTAGAGAACATATCTTATTAGCTCGTCAAGTTGGTGTTCCTCGTATGGTAGTATTTTTAAATAAATGTGACATGATGAGTGATCCTGAAATGCAAGAATTAGTAGAAATGGAAGTTAGAGATTTATTATCTTCATACGGTTTTGATGGTGATAATACTCCTATTATTAGAGGTTCTGCTTTACAAGCTTTACAAGGAAATGCAGAATATGAAAAGAAAATTGATGAATTAATGGATGCAGTTGATGCTTTCATTCCTGAACCACAACGTGATATTGATAAACCATTCTTATTAGCAATTGAAGATGTATTTACAATTTCTGGTCGTGGTACAGTTGTTACTGGTCGTGTTGAACGTGGTCAATTAAAATTAAATGATGAAGTTGAAATTGTTGGTTTAAAACCAACTCAAAAAACTGTTGTTACTGGTATTGAAATGTTCCGTAAACAACTTGATTTTGCTCAAGCTGGTGATAATGCTGGTATTTTATTACGTGGTACTAAAAAAGAAGAAGTTCAACGTGGTCAAGTATTATGTAAACCAGGTTCAATTACTCCACATACAAAATTTACTGCTGAAGTATATGTGTTAAAAAAAGAAGAAGGTGGTCGTCACACTCCTATATTTAAAGGATACCGTCCTCAATTCTATTTTAGAACTACTGATGTTACTGGTGCTATTGATTTACAACAAGGTGTTGAAATGATTATGCCAGGTGATAACACAAAAATTACTGTTGAATTAATCGCTCCTGTTGCTATTGAAAAAGGTACTAAGTTCTCTATTCGTGAAGGTGGTAGAACTGTTGGTGCTGGTACTGTTACTGAAATTATTAAATAATTAATCTATTAATAAATTTACTAATATATAACATTTTTTATATATTAGTTTTCTTGTTTCTTATAAAAACATATTAAAATATTTTATATTTAAATAAATATTATTAGGTACAATATATGGCTAAAAAAAATAAAAATGAAATAAAAGATGTAAATAAAAAAGAATGAATCACAGTAAGTGAAATTGAATCTCAATTACCTACTGAAATTAAAACTTGTTCAATTCTTAGCACTACAAATTCTAGAAACAAATTCTTATGATGATTTAATTCGTTAAGTGGATTTATTTTATCTAATTGATTTATAATGTCTATTGTACTTGCTTCTGCAATAACATTAATTGTTCTTACATTTGTAGTAAATACTACTTTTGATAAAACATTAAATACTATTATATTTATTTTGTTAGTTATATTTGCTTTTGTATTTTTGGTTGATTTTATTCTATGTATTGTTGCATTATCTAAATTGAATACATACAAAAAATATTACGATAAAAAAATCGCTAAAGTTTTAAAAACAAATTTTATATTAACAATGTTTGTACCTATTATTCCACAATGAATTATTATTAGCAAATTATCTCAATTTTATAAGAATCGTACTCCAAATATTTTTGATATTATTCATATTAATCAAATTAAATGACTTAAAATTAAAGATTCACATGATGAATATCACAATTTCTGTCCAGTTAGTACTTGTTTAAGATCTGAAAATAATCCTAATGAAAGATTCTGAAATGTTAACAATTATACTGATGACTCTAAAGAATCTGTAATAGTTGAAAAACCAGAAGTTAATAGCATTGAAGAAAATATTAATAAATCTTCAATTAACTCTGAATCTAATGATTTAATTGTTGAATAGATATTATTTATAAAATATAAAAACCTAATAACAAATTTAATATAGTTATTAGGTTTTTAATTGTTAATAAAATAATTATTTGCTTCTAATACATATTTTTCAATTTGTTTTTTTAGATCATTTATATTATTAAATTTTTTTACATTTGCAATTCTTTTAATAAAATAAACTCTAATTGTTTTATTATACAAATTTATATTTTCATTAATATTAATTAAATGCGTTTCAACTGTTCTATATTTAACTTTAAATGTTGGAGATTTACCAATAAAAGTTAATGAATTATAAAATTTATTATTAACTTTAGTTCTTGTTAAAAATACTCCTTCATTTGGTAATAAAATATTTTTATTAATTTTAATATTTGCTGTTGGAAATCCTAATAATTTAGCGGCAATTTGTTTTCCAATTATTACTTTTCCACATACATAATATGGATCATTTAAATATTTATTTAATAATTTAAAATTAGAAGTTTTTATATATGTTTTTAATTTAGATGTAGAAACATCTTTATTATTTCTATTAACTACAATTACATTTGATTTTACATTTTCAATTAAAAAATTAATATCTTTAAAATCATTACCAAATTTAAAATCACTTCCTACAATGATATTTTTTATACTAATTTTATTGAAAAAATATTCAATAAACATTTTTGCACTCATATTATTTTTTAAAATATCAAATACAAATATATATTTAGGGTCAAAATCTTTTTTTATATTTTGAATTCTATTTTTATAATTGTAAATATTTAATGATTTATTAGGAATATTTTTGAATGTTAATATTCCTACATTGTCATTTTTAACTTCTTTTTTTAATTTTAAATGACCTATGTGTACACCATCAAAATATCCAATAATTAAATAATCAATTGGTTGAATCTTATTAAAATTTAATTCATCATTAATTTTTATTATCATCAATTTTTATATCCTTAATGTTATGTGCTTCGCTTAATTTATATTCTCCAATTTGGGTTCTTATTAAATTTGCAAGATTTCCAAAGTTATTTAATTTTTTTCCTAAATCATAACAAAAGCTTCTTATATAAAATCCTTTTGAAACTTTTAATTCTACATTTAATTCATGATCGATGTAACTAATTATTTTATAATCATATAATTTAACTAATTTTGGAATTAAATCAAATTCAATATTATTACGTGCTAATTCATATGCTTTTTTTCCCTTAATTTTAATTGCACTAAATTTAGGCGGAGTTTGATAATAGTTATTATTTTTAAAATAATCTAAGCTATTTATTATATTTTTTATATTAATAATATCATATTTATAATCAACAATATCACCTTCAGAATCTAATGTATTTGTGTAATAATTAAAATGAATTGTTGCAATATATGTTTTATCTTCACAAATAAGATTAGCTAACTGTTTAGTTCCATTATTAATTCCAATTAATAGTAATCCGGTTGCTAATGGATCTAATGTTCCAGCATGACCACATTTTTTTACATTTAAATTTTTTTTTATGTATCTAATTACATCATTACTTGTTCAATGTTTAGGTTTATTTATTAATAGAATATTATTTGTAGACATAATCTTAATTATTTTATAATAATATATATTATAAATAATTTATATATAACAATTACTTATGAATAATTTAAGATGAAATGAATATCATTATATATTTAGATATGAATTAAAACATAAAAAATGATTTTGATCAATATATTTAAAATTATTTTTGATATCATTGTTACCATTAAATGTTTTTAATTTTAAAAATAGATTCAATTTACATAAAGAAATATTTATTAGATATTTCAATAAGACTTTTAATACTAATATTTTTATTGAACAAGATGATTTTTTTGAATATTTTTACAATAAATATATTGTTTTAAAAATTAAAAAAATAATTTTTATTATGTATCTTATTTTATTACCAATTGGTATATTTTTGGTTTATAGTGTATTAATTAACATTGTTTAATATTTATTGTATTCATTTGTGTAATTGCTTTAATATTTCATTTTGTAAGAATTTTTTTAATATGAATTACAAATACATTTTCACTATTATGATTTATATCGATTAAATTTAAATTATTATTGTATGCATCAATATAATTGTGTCATTTTAAATCACCAGTCAAAAAACAATCATATTTATTAGTAATTATATGATCAATTGCATATGCACATGAACCTGCTCCAATTACTAAATTTGTTATTTGATTGTTTTTTTGTTCTTTTAAATATCTGATATTTTTTATTTTTGCAGATTTTAATAATTTAATTATTTTATCTAATTTATATGATTTTTCAAAATTTACTAATAATAAATAATTATCAATTCATTGATATGATTTAATATTTTTAAAATTTATTTTCTTATAAATTTGATAACTTGTACCATATTTATAACGATCATAACATGTATGTAAACATATATGAGTAATGTTATTGGATTTTAATAAGTTATTAATTTTAATATTGTTTTGAATTATAGCATTATCATTTAATATTTCATTTTCATCCACAAATAATGGATGATGAGAAATTATTGTATTAATTTTGTTTTTAATACAATAATTAACAATATTAATGGTTATATCTAAACAAACATAAACATTAGAAACAATTGAATCATTTAAAAAATTGTAACCGCATTTATCTCATGGTTCTTGATTATTAAAATTAAATTTATTATTTAATAATTTTATTAATTCAAATTTTGTCATATATACAAAATTATATTTTAATTTTAATAATGCAATTAATAAGTTTATAATAATATACTAATAATAAATATAAGAAAGGTATTAATAATATGTTAGTTACTAAAGAAGCTCCAGATATTAAAGCAGTTGCAGTAATGGGTAATAATTCAATAAAGAATGTTACATTAAAAGATTTAATGGGAAAAAATGGATTAGTGTTATTTTTTTATCCTAAAGATTTTACTTTTGTATGTCCAACTGAAATTATTACTTTTAATAACAAATTAGAAGAATTTGAAAGTAGAGGATATAATGTTGTTGGTGTATCATGTGATAGTGAAATGGTTCATATTGCATGAAAAAATACTGATATCAATAATGGTGGAATTGGAAACATTAAATATCCTTTAATTGCTGATATTAAAAAAGAAGTTGCTAGATCATATGATGTATTATTTGATGATTCAGTTTCTTTAAGAGGAACATTTGTAATTGATAAATCTCGTGTAATTCGTCATGCAACAATTAATGATTTACCATTAGGTAGAAATATTGATGAAATGATTAGAATTATTGATGCAATTGAATTTGTTAATAAATATGGTGAAGTATGTCCTGCTAATTGAAAAAAAGGACAAGATGGTATGAAACCTACAACTGAAGGTGTAAAAGAATATTTATCTAAAAATTTGAAATAATTTTTTAATTAAATATATATTTTTTGGTTTTTAGTATTATCAATAATTTTCTTTAATTCCTCACCTGAAATTGTAAATGATGTAGTTGGTGTTCCTCCTGAACAAATTAAACTATTATAATTAAAAATTTCACGATCGCATAAATATATAATTGAATTATCAAAAGGGAATTGTGGAACTGATCCTGTAACATATCCAGTTATTGATGTCAATTCATCACTATTAACAATTGATAATTTTTTATTAATTAAATCTTTAATTTTTTTTCTATCAAATCTATTATTTGTAGTTGTTAAATATACATAATAACAACCATCTGATGATTTTAAAAATAGATTTTTTGTTTCTATTCCTTCAATATTAAATTGTTTATCAATTCTTAATGCATCATCTAAACAATAAATTGGTTCGTGATTATACCATTTGTAATTAGCTTGATTATTTTTTAAAATTTGTTCTACATTATTTTTCATAACTATTTTATAAATTATATTTTTATTATATAAAAAAACAATAACGAAAACGTTATTGTTTTTTAAATATTAAAATGGCGCGCCTAAAGAGATTCGAACTCCCGACCGTACGCTTAGAAGGCGTATGCTCTATCCTACTGAGCTATAGGCGCATCTCTATATATTATAAATCAAATAAATAATTATACACATATATAATAATTAAAAGTATAATAATATTATGAAGATATCTAAAATATTAAGTATATTAGCATTGTCATCATTATCAATTAGTTCAATAACAATTCCTATTAGTCTTGTTTCTTGTAATAATGTTAAATCTGATCAAAATAATGAAAGTGATAGCTCAAATAATTTACCGAATAATACATTAGAAATTAAAAGTGATGATGATTTAAATAATCTTGTTGAAGGCAATACATATAGTTTGTATTCAGTAATTAACACTAATGTTACTAATATTAGTTATGAATGAATTATCAACCCTTCATTTGGATTAACATTATTAAATTCAAAATATGATTCATATATATCATTTAGTGCTGATATTGCTGGAACATATAATATTACATTAAATGCTTATGATCAAAACAACAATTTAGTTGTTAGTTCAACTAAAACAATTATTATTAA
>CASDOM010000035.1 GCA_949282435.1 uncultured Ureaplasma sp. | reverse complement strand
ATTAGTATATTTAAAATGTAAATAGATTGAAGCAACAAAAAATGGGGAGAAACAAGTATTAATTATAGAAAGAATGATAAATAAAACACTTCATGATCCTAATTTATCAAAAAAATTTACAGATTCTCCATCTGGTGTAGTTGCTCAATAGATCATTTCACCTAAAACAACAAAATATGCTAATCCTGCTAAAATTAAGCAAAATAAAAGATAAATAATTGATGTTATTCTTAAAAATCAGATATTTTTTCAAAACATTATAATACTACACCCCAAATATAGAAACTTGATTTACAATTAGTTCTTATTTTAATTTGTTAAATTTTCTATTTTTTTTAATTGAAAAAATAAACCCAAAATTTTAAAAACAAATCCTCTACAATTCAATTTTATATCTATTTTTAAATAAATTGATTCAATTATTAAATTAGTGATATATATATATATATATGTTCAAACTTATTTTAAAGCAAATTTTTAATACATTATTAAAAAATATTTTCCTTGTTGCAGGATTATTTATCATTATATTAACAGGTGTATTAACTGTTGTTAGTGCATCTAGTTTATCTATATCATTATCTAATGCACAAAATTCATTAAATAATGATGGAAATAAAGCTTCTGTAGTATCTGATGATTTAAAATCAATTGGTCAATTAAATTATCAATATGATGTAAATAGTAATGAAACAAACAAAATATATGTAAGTACTATTAATTTAGTTAAAAATACTGATGGAAATTATTATCGTAATGAAAATACATTATTCCCATATGAATATAGTGATTTTTATTTTCTTGATGAAACATCTAATTATCAATCAATTAGAAAAAATATATTAAATTCAATTGATGGCAAATATTTTTTAAGTGGTATCAAAATTAATTATGATACTACTGATATTAATAATATGTTTGAATTTAATGATACTGATTATAGTAATGGTTATCCAATATGGAAAAGTAAATTAACTACTTTAGCATACGTAGCATTATATTCAGGTCAATTAAATGCTACTTCATATTCTTTGATAGATGATGATTCTAATATATTGTTAAACCCACAATATATTATGTATAATGCTCAAGGTCGTCCCATTACAACATTTGTTAATGGAGAATTTAATGATTCTTATAATGTTTTAACATCAATTTCAAATGGTAACGAAAATATTTTAAAAACAACTAGTGCAAATGATAAAAATCATATTTTTGATAGATGTATACCTGATTCTAATAATAAATTACATAATTCAGTAATTGTTAAAACATTTAATAAACCTTTTAATGGAATGTCATATATTGTTGATCCATATGATTCATTTTATATATATAAAGAAATCCAAGATGTTAATTCATATAGATTTAAGTTAGATATATCATCTAATGAATCTGATAATATTTTTAAATTTATAAATTACTGTCACAATGTATTAAATTTAAATGTTATTGAACAAGCTTTTAACCTTGCATTTTATAATTGAAAAATTTATAATGGACCTAATGTAAATACCAATAAAGATGTTGTTGATTCATTATACTATGATAGCAATAATGATGAAATTGTTCTATCAGTATCTGATAATATGTTTATTGATTTAAATTCAAATATTGATAAGACATTACAAATTATTAATAATAAAGAAGCTTATTTAAAAAAATTTAGTCAATATTTATCTAATATTATTAGCAAAAATATTAATGTAATATATCAATATTTATTCAAACATAATTTATTAAATTTAAATATTGAATTAAATAAAGAAAAAGAATATTTATATAATGATACAAAAAACAATAAATCATTATTATTTGTTGAAAAATCAAATAATACATTTAACAATATAGTACTATCTGAAGGACAAGAATTATATCAAAACACTAACATATTATCTTATATTAATATGAATAATTTTACAAGTGAATATATAAATTTATTGTTTATATTAAAAAAATATTATATTGATTTGTATGAAGTATTAAGTGATTTTAAATATTTTACACTCCCAGAAACTGATCCTAATAAAATGAATAATAATACTAAATATTTTAGTTTATTGTTATTTTGTTTAAATAAAATAATTGATGGTTTTAGTTCTAATCCAAATTCTATATATATTGATATGAATAATGTATTTAATAAAGAATATATTTTATTTAATATGTTAATGTATGTTATTCAAGATACATGTATAACAAATTTTACTGGAATTACATTAAATTTTGATTTTTTAAATGCATTTAATACTGTATCAGTATCTAAAATTCATAATACTGTTCCATTTTTGGAAAATTATTTTTGTAATATTAACAATTCGTATTTAGAAGCAAACAATAAAAAGGTATTGCCTTCAAAAATAGATCCAAATACAAAATTAATATGAGATAAAATGATTCAATTAAGCGATAATGATTTTGAGAAGTTTTTAATAGAAAATCAAAATAGCAATATCTTATTATTAGATAGTAATTCAATAATAAATTATTTTCATAACAATTTTAATAAATACTTATTATGGATCAATTATTTAAATGATGATTATAAAATTTTTTATAAAAATAATTCATTATTAATTATTGGTTCTGGTTTAAGCGCTGATTATATGTTTCCAGTAATTTCATTAACATCAAGTATTCCAAATCCTGATAATGAAGGAATCATTTATATAAATCAATCTGCATTTAATAATTTAGGTATTAATAATGGAGATATTGATTCATATCTATCATACGGCTCACACCAACATAATGATAATTATATAATTAATCAAATTAATAATTGTAGCATTGAAATGTTAGGCATTGACAATATTAATGCAACTAATATTAAAAATGCAAAAAATATGAAATTAGTATGAATAAGATCTAATTTTCCATCCCAATTAAATTCCTTTATTATTATAATTAGCATTGCGCTTATTATATTTATTTTTCTTTTATCAGTTATTGTTTCTTTTTTATTAATTAAAACATTAACAAACAATTTAATTTATGCGATTTCAAGTTTAATTGCAAATGGTGTTACTACAAACAAGATCATGTCCATTTTAATTGGAATATTTGTTATCTCTAATATTATTTTTTCATCTATCATCTTATTAATATCAACTTTTTTACAAAGTCCTCTATTAGGATTATTTTCATCAGTTATTTTTATGCCAATTAACACAATTGGTTTTAATCCAATTTTATATTTTGTAACAATTATATTTTCATCAACAATTATTGCATTAATTATCTATATAGCATTTAAATTAAAGTTCAAAAACTTTACATTTAATAATATTAATGAAAATAATAAAATTTTAATAAAAATTAATTTTAATAAAATTAAAATTTCTTCAATTTCAATGATATCAATAAGTTTTGTAAATAAACTTTTTTGAAGATTATTATCAATTGGTTTTTTAGGCTCAATGATTTTAGGCACACTTGCATCTACAATTATTATTAATAATAAGTTTATTCATTCTCAATTAGTAACTAATAATTCTAGAAACTATAATAATCAAATTGATTTAGTTGATGTTAATTATGCTGCAGGTCAATATAAAACACAGGAATTTGAACAAATGGGGATTACCGATTCACAAATGGGAATTAATTCATTATATTCAAATACGATTTCTAATCTTCCAACTAATTATAAAGATAAAACAGATAGTGTTCCTAATGATAATTTATTAATTAGATATTATGATCAAAATGGTAATGCAGTACCAAAACTGTATAATGATGGTGAATATAAATATTTTGCTAATTTAGTTCTTCCATCATATTATATCTATAATCAACTTAATGCACAAAAACAAGATTTATTATTTAATTCTATTGGATCTTTATTTTCATTAAATGCAACTATTAATTTTGGTGGTGAAATAAATATATGATCAATGATTAGAAATAAATTTCCTGAATGATTAGTGTTTCAAATGGAAAATCAATTATTAGAATATCAACAACATATTATGTATTGATATGGTGAAAAATACTATGATTTTTTAGATTTAGATAATTCTAAAATTGAATTAACAGATAATGATGATAATTTATTTGATATAGTTATAAATACTCCAAATTTATATATTAATGATGGATATTATTATGCAGAATATACATCAAAAAATTTTTTAAATACTAAAAAATATAAAACATTACCATTTTATGTATGAAGTAATAATGATCAAAAATATTTATCTAATAAAATTGCAGATAGATATATAGTCAATAATCAAATTGATTCTATAACTTTGACAGCTAACAATAATGTTTGAGTAGATTCTAACAACAATCCTGTTAATCTTCCATCAAATATTGATGCAAATAATTTTAAATGATATTTTGTCCCAGCATATAACCAATCATATGCCTTATCATCATCTAAGAGTACAGTTTCAAGTTCGAATTTTTATGAAATATCATATAATCAAGATTTTCTATATTTTTTAGGTGTTTTAATGGGTGATGTTCAATTAAGTCAATATGATACTAAAATATCATTTGGAATTGTTCCTTATAATAGTACTACTGATGAAAAATATACAAGAGTAGACATTAACATTGTAAGGTTAAAAGATGATTTTAATCATTGATATACCCCGGCTATCAATAAAACATCATTAATTGGAATAAAACCAAATTCTAATTTAATAAATTTAACAAATAGAAAAAATAATGATATTTCTCATTTATTATTAAATTCAACTTTAAATAATCAAGTTCAAATTGATAATAATGACATAATCCCAGTAATTATTAATGAGGGAGCTAAATTAGAATGAAATTTAGAAGTAAATGATATTATTGAAATTAATGTTAATAATAATGCGTTAATGCAATCATATAAAATTTTGAATCAGATTATTCCTTCTAATTTAAATCCAAATATTAATACTGAATTTAAATTAAAGGTTGTAGGAATATGTGATGATTCATATGGGACAAGATTATATATTAATCAAGACATTGCAAATAAAATGTTAAATTTAAATGATATTTCAATAGTATCCAAAATTAATAGTGATAATACTGTAACCAGAATTTCTAATAGTGATTTTGTGCCATTTAATGGTATTTTTACAAATTCATTAAATGATATTTATTTAAAAAGATGTATTCCATTTTATTCATATGCTGGTATATGAAATTTAAGTACTAATTTAAATAATTTATCAGATAGTAATTCTACAAATTTAAAATTAGAATATGAGTTATTAATACCTAACAATTCTAATGTTATTGATCCTGCTTGTCAAATTTTAGGAATTAATGCTAATGACATAAATGTAAAACGAGAATTATTAATTAACTATTTAGTAAATAATACATCATTAATAAATGTTAAAAATGCATTAACGAATGTTAATGGAGATGTTAATTTATTGTTATCAATATCAACAATGATGGAAAAAGATACATTTAATAATATATTTAATGTAATGGCAAATTTAGTTTCTAAAATTGTTTATTTATTAATTTCGATTTTATTACCATTATTTTTAATAACAGTATTTATTATTTCATTTTCAATGTCAAATGATATTTCGAAGTGAATTGGTATCTTTAAAATTTTAGGTTACAATTCATTTCAAATGAACCGTATGTTTATTTATATGTATTTACCATTTATAATAATGATCTTATTATTAGGGATTGGAATTATGTTTGGAGCAACATATGGATTACAATTCTTAATTTATAATGTAACATCTATATTTATTACTGAATATGTAAATATGACAACATTTATTGTGGCATATAGTATTGTCTTATCAATATTGATGTTTAGTATAATGTATATATCATTAATTTTGAAAAAACAAAAATTAACTAATTTAATTAGTTTTAATTAAAATAAAAAATATTAATTGTTATACATATATATAAATTATGTGATTAATTCATATTTAACCAAAAAATATAACTAATTAATCAATAATCTTTATTTAATGTTTTTGTTTAAAAATGGATATAATCCAGTGTTGTTATTTCCAAATCCACCTGATACACTATGAATTTGACCTGTTACATAACTTGCTTCATCACTAGCAAAATATAATACAGCATTTGCAATATCATCTGCCTCACCAGCTCTGTTTAACGGTGTTACACTTAAAAATAAATCAACAAATTGTTGTGGAATATTCTTTTTTACAGCATCAGTGTTTATTAATCCAGGTAGAATTGCATTACATCTTATGTTAAATTTTCCACCTTGTAAAGCAATATTTTGAGTTAAGGAATTAATTGCAGCTTTAGATGTTACATAAGCAATTCTGGCAACATCAGGAGTTATTGAACCAATTGTAGAAATATTAATAATTGATCCTCCATTATGTTTTTTCATAATATTAGCTACAGCTTGTGATGTTATATACACTGATTTTAAGTTGCTATTAAACATTGTTATATAATCATTGTAATCAGTGTCAAATATAGTTTTATCTTTTAATGGATCACTACCACCATAATTATTAACTAGAATATCAATTTTATGTTCATTTTGGTATACAGTATCAACCATTTGTTTTAGAGTTTTTTCATCATTTACGTCAAATTTAACAAATTTTAATTTTAAATTATGGTGTTTTTTAATGATTTCATCAGCTAATTCTTTATTTCTTGCGGCTAAATAAACAATGGCTCCATTTTGAGCTAATTTAATAGCACTAGCTAACCCAATCCCTTTTGTTGATGCAGTTACAATTGCAATTTTATTAGTTAAATTCATATTAATACTCACTTCTTAAACTTTATTAATAATATTATATAACAATTATATTTTAATTTCTTCTGTACTATATTTAACAATTTTATTGTTATTATTGTTTAATGATAATAATGTTGTAGGAATTCCTAATTGTCCAATAATCATAATTATTGATAATAATATTGCTAATACTCATGCATTTAAGTCATTATTAATTAAAAATGAAGTTACACCACTAGATAATCCTACAGTTCCATATGCAGATGAAAATTCAAATAAAATATTTGTAAAAGTAATATCAGTTTTATTAATAATTATTGGATATGTAATAATGCTAAAAAATAAGATTAATCCTGCTGATAAAAATGTTATAACAAAAGAATTATTTACTGTAGATTGAGATATACTTCTTTTGAAAATTACAATATTTTTGTATTTTTTAATAATACTAATCATACTCATAAATAAAATTGCTACAACTGTTGTTCTAATTCCACCACCAGTACTGCTTGGAGCACATCCTATAAACATTAATAATATTAATATTCATTTTGAACCATCAGAAATTTCATTCATAGGAATAGTGTATAAACCAGCACTACGAGTTGAAATTGTAGTAAATAATATATATGTAAATTGATTTCAACCCTTAGATTCATTGCTAAAATATCTATCTTTTAAATATTGATTATTATTGACGGTGTGTATTAAACTATCATTTAAGCAATATTCAAATGACAACATAAAAATTAAACCAATTATTAGAATAATGAAGTAAGTTATTACACTAACTTTGGTAAATAAAGAAAAATAAAATTTTTGTTTTTTATGTTTAAATTTAAATCATTGAATTAAATCATAGAATACAGGAAATCCAATTCCACCAATTATAATTTGCATCATCATCATATATTGAATAAATGTATCAGATCCATTTCTATATGCAGATGCAGAACAATTTCCAAATATATCAAAACCAGCATTATTTAATACTGATACTGAATTAAAAATTCCTGTTCAAATAGCTTTAGATGGATTGTGATACATATTTACAAAGTTTTGTCCAGATACATATCAAACATTGGAATCAAGTCCAGTGTTTGAATATAAAGAATTTATATCAACTAATTCTTTAGTTGGAGATAAACCAAATCATAAAGAATAAATAATTGAAAATATAATTTCAGTAGAAAAAATGAATATTAATGCAGTTTTTATAGTTGATGATGATAGACCTAATTTTGAATTTCCTCTTTCTGAGGAAATTAATATAGTATTAGAAAACCCCATTTTGTTTTTTTCATAAATTGGAATCCCTTTATATTTTTTGTAAAAAATATTATTGAAAATTAAATTTCAAAACATTCAATAAATTACAAATAATCCTATTCCTCCAATTTGGATTAATAGCATAATTACTAATTGACCAAAAAAATTATATGTACTTGAAATTACAAAATGTATTAGTCCAGTATCTGTAAAAGCACTAATGGTAACAAAAAAAGAATCAATAAAATTAAATTTTGATAATGTACCATCAGCAAGAACAACATACCCTGGATTATTAAATGAAATAGGTAATGAAAGTAATATAATACCTATAATAATAGCGTAAATGTAAAACAAAACTAACTTTCTAGATGCTGTTTTACCTATAAAAGTATTATGTAAGAATGATAGTCAATTGATTTTTTTAAACTTGTTTCAATTCATTAAAAATATATTATATATTATTAAATATATTATATAGATATGCTATGTATATTTTATAATAACTAATTTTTAATTATAATTTAATTATCTAATGAGGTAAATTATGAAAACAAAAGAATTTTGTATTATTGGAATTGAAGGTTTTACATTAAAAATTGCTAATTCATTAAAAGATGCAGGGTTTAAGGTTGTAATTATAGATACTCAAGAAGATAAAATAGAAGCATTATCTTCTAAATTTGAATATGTATATAAAGCTGATGCAACTAACATATCTGCATTAGAAGAAATTAATATTAATGAATTTGATCAAGTGATTGTAGGTGTTAGTTCAATGGAACAATCAATTCTTATTGTTTCCAACTTACGTCAATTAAAAGTTAAAAATATAATTGCAAAAGTTAGAAATGAGATTCAAAAAAGAATTTTAAATGTTCTTACAGACTATAATATCAACATTATTTGACCTGAGGAAATTGTTTCTGATATGACTTCATTTAGAATCATTCATGATATTGATGTTAATATTTCAATGTTTAATGATGATGTATCAATCATTAAAGTCCCTGTTCAAAATCCAAAATTTTTTGAATTAGAAATTAAAGATTTTGAATTAAAATCACAATATTTAACAAATATTATATTGATTGAAAGAGGGAGTGAAATTATTTTTCCAGTTAGATCAACAACTAAATTGTTAAGTGATGATATTATTACAATTGCATGTAAATCTGGAACAATTGATAAAATAGTTAGTTTATTTACTAAAAAATAATGATTAAAAAAACTTGATTTAAATTTGTTTCAATATTAATATCAATAGTTATTGTTCTAACAGCTATTTTAGTACCATTATTATTTTTGAATTTGCGTTCTAATTATTCTATTAATGATAATGATAATATATATAAAACAGTTTCAAATGATCAAGAAGAATATATTAATGAAAATTCTTTGTCATTAATATTTTTATTAAGTCCTAATCAAAAATATTTATCATCCCTTTTTAACTCTTTAAAAAATAATAATCCATCCTATAATGATTTATTTAATGAACTTTCATTAATCAATGATATAGATTTATATAATGTTATTACTGGTACAGGATGAATGTTTGATTATTATATCAATGATAATAATATTGTTGATTATTATTTTTTATCAAATACACATGTATTAAATTTACAATATACAGTAAGATTTAATATTGATGATTCAAAATATATTGATTGAGTTATTCCTTATTCAACTTTTTCATCATTATCTTTTCATACATACATAACTCAGCCTATTGGAAATACTAAAAATACATATTATAATCAATTAAATCAAATTCTTATTAATGAAAAAAATTCATTAAATAGTAATTGTTTATTATTAAATTCTAATGATATTGAAATAATACCTATTGGATCATTATTTGATGATAATAATTATTCTATTAATGATATTTCAGATTCATCATTAGGTTATTTTCAATATTCAGATGGAAATAATTTATATATTAATAATACATATGAAATATTACCATCACCATCAATAGTAAATAACAATTTAAGTGCCACTGACGTTTCTATATTAAAATTTAGTTTAAATCCCAACGTTTTAATTAATAATAATTCTAATATTAATCAAGTTATATTACAAAACTTGTATAAATTATTAAATGTAAATAGTAATGTTAGTAATTATTTTTTTAATAATTATACTTATATTGAAAAAATT
>CASDOM010000034.1 GCA_949282435.1 uncultured Ureaplasma sp. | reverse complement strand
TATATAAATTATATTTATATATATTAGAATAATTTTTAAAAAGAATAAAAAATATAATTTAATTAGTTATTAACAAAATTATTTT
The DNA here is from genome assembly GCA_949282435.1 of uncultured Ureaplasma sp. Classification (GTDB taxonomy): domain Bacteria; phylum Bacillota_I; class Bacilli_A; order Mycoplasmatales; family Mycoplasmoidaceae; genus Ureaplasma. The sequence goes on along the minus strand of CASDOM010000034.1, from coordinate 10,180 downwards.
TGACAATATGGACAGTAATATGTTCCTCTACCATTTATTTTTTTAAATTGAATTTTGTTTTTACAGTTAATGCATAAATGATGCCTTTTATTGTGCACTAATAAATATTTTTGATACTGCCCACTTTTATTATCATCAAATAAAAATGAATGAATAGTAGTACCATAATTTTCTATTGATTTATTTAATATTTCCTTGCTATATTTAACTATGTTTGCACAGTCGTATATATTTAAATTGCAACATGATTTTTCGGGATCTATTTTTGAACAAAATAATATTTCATTAACATATATATTACCAATACCCGCAACAATAGTTTGATCTAATAATGCATTTTTAATGCATATTTTTTTATTATGTATTGATTCATATAAATATTGATCATTAAATTGATCACTATTTGCATCCATTGCTAACTTATTTAATGATAATTCACATAAATTATATCCAATCTCAAATGTACCAAATTTTCTTGTATCATAATATCTTAATAACCCATTATCTAATTCAAATTCAGCTAATAATTGAGGTAATACAACTTGAGAATTAAATGGTTCAAAAAATAATTTTCCTTCCATTCTTAAATGAACAACAAAATATTTATTATTAGTTAAGCAAATAATAATATATTTTCCTTTTCTTTTAATATCAACAACTGTTTCATTAATTAAAAAGTCAACAAAGTTTGTTAATGATGAGTTTTTTAATAATTTTAAATAATAAATATTAATTTTATTTATTTTATGATTAATAATTTTTGGTTTTAAATTATTAATTACTGTTTCCACTTCAGGTAATTCAGGCATATTTAATTTTTTCCTATAGTATTTTTAATTGCAAATTATTATTAAAATATTTGTCTAATCCATTAATGTTGTATTTTTTTACCATTTCATATAATTTGTTTAAATTTTGTTCTTTAATTAAAAACACATCTAAATCATTAATATCATTAAATAAATCAATATATATTTGTGCTAATTTCTTACACATATATGCATTATCTTTATAATCAATAAATTTTTGTTTATATGAATCATTAACTTCATTGATATTATTATAAATATTTTCTAAATGATTATATTTTAATAATAATTTTATACATGTTTTTAATCCAATCCCTTTTATTCCTAATAAATGATCAGATTTATCTCCCACTATTGCTTTTAAATCTACAATTTGATCAGGGTTTAAATTGTTATTTAAACTTTTAAAATTTGCTAAAGTATGAATTTGAATGCTGCTAATACCAGTTTTTAATAAATTTACATTTGTGTATTCATTTACAAGTTGTAGCATATCTTTATCTGAGCTAAAAATATCTACATTAATTTTATTTTTATTCATTATATGCACAAAAGAACCAATCAAATCATCGGCTTCAATCATTTCCTTACTCATTACAGATATCCCTAAATATTCTAATGCTTCTTTTATTAATGGTAATTGAATTAGTAATTCGTTTGGCATTGGTTTGCGTCCTGATTTATAATCTTCATATTCATTATGACGAAAAGTTTTTTTCCCATGATCAAATGCTACTAAAGCATATTTATAGTTATTTTTTAATAAGTCAAACATTGTTTTTATAAATAATTTTAATGCATTAACAGGTGTTGTATTGTTTTTAACACTATATTCAGATAATGAATATGTTGCATAAAACATTCTATATACTAATGAATTACCATCAATTACTATCGCTTTTTCCATAACTAATCCTTTAAACTTAATTTAACATTTAAAATAATATAATTATTATTTTTTTTAGTTACATTTACAATTGCAAATTGATAATTTAACAATTCATTGTAAATATAATCCACATTTTCAAATACATATATATCATCTGTTGTTTGATCTTGAATAATATTAATTTTTAAATAATTTTTCCCATTTTTAGAAACATTTTTATATATATTTTTAATTTGAATAAGGGTGTTAAATGTTTGTTCTGTATGATTTCATATTTCTTCTAAATTATATTTTTTTTGATATTTTTCTTTATATAAAATATATTTTGAAGGAAAAAAGCTAATTCCTAATATTTCAGTTTCATATATAGGATATAAATCATAATTTTCATCAACATATTTTAATTTTAAATCAAAAATAAAATTATAATTTTTATCTAAAATACAATTTTTATTTGTTAATATATCTAGATTTTCTAATAAATAACATCTTTGTAATTTATTAAAGCAATCAAATGCACCACACTTGATTAATGATTCAATACATTTATGGGTAACACCATTTTGATACAATAAAGCAATTGCCACTAGGGGATTGTTAAATTTTTTGCTTTCCATTTTATTTCTTAATTCAATAATTTTTTTTGCAATTTCAATCCCTAAACCTTTTATTGATAATAGAGAAAAGATTATTGAATTATTATTAATAATAAAACTATTAGTCGAAATATTTATATTTGGACCCATAACTTTAATATTATAATTTTGTGCTTCTTGAACATAATTTATTAATTTTTCTTTATTATCATCACCATAAGACATTAATATTGATAGCGTTTCGATTGGATAGTAATATTTTAAATATGCAATTCAATAACTTAATATAGAATATGAAATAGAATGTGAATGATTAAAACCATAATTTCCAAACTCTTTTATATATTCAAACATGTTATTAATTTCATCAATTTTATAATTGTTTTTCAAAGCACCATTAATAAAATCAATTTTTAATTTTTTAATTTCATTTTCTTTCTTTTTACTAATTGCTCTTCTAAAATTATCAGATTTTGAACCACTAAAATTTGCCATTGTTTTGACTATTTCAATAATTTGTTCTTGATAAACAAATACACCATATGTTGGTTCTAATATTTTTTTAATTTCATTATTAATATAATTTGGATGTATATTATTTAACCTTCTATTAAAATAATTATCAATGTTTCCTACTGCACCTGGTCTATACATTGCGGAGACTAACGATAAATCTTCAATGTTTTTCGGTTTCATTTTTTTTAATAAACGTTTCATACCATATGATTCAAATTGAAATATGCCATTTGTTCTACCTAATGTAAATAATTCAAGGACATTTTGATCATTTAAATCAATATCTAATAAATTAATTTTTTTATTATATTTTTTTTCAATCAAAACTAATATAAAATATAGGATTGTTAAATTTTTTAAACCTAATAAATCCATTTTAATTAATCCTAATTGTTCTAAATAATCCATCGAATATTGTGTTAATAATCTATTTTCGAATGTTTTTTGTATAGGTATAATATCTGTAATTGATTTGTTAGAAAGTATTATACCGGCCGCATGCATACTAACTTGTCTTGGAATGTTTAATATCTTATGCGATAATTCAAATAATTCAGGATTTTGTAAATATTCATCATGTAAGATTTTATTATTTTCAATGGCAGTTAATATATCATTATCATATTTAGATGATATATTTCTACATATTTTATCAATTATGTTTATATTTATATTTAATATTCTTCCAACATCACGAATTGCTTGTCTAGCTTTAATGTGAGAAAAAGTAATGATATTACAAACGTGGTCATTTCCATATTTGTTATATAAATAATTAATTAATTCATCACGTTTAATATCCATAATATCAATATCGATATCAGGCATACTATTTCTTTCATAATTTAAAAAACGTTCAAATAATAAATTATATTTTAAAGGGTCTATTTCAGTTATATTTAATAAAAATGATACTAATGAACCTGCGGCTGATCCTCTTCCAGGGCCAATAATTATATTATTCAATTTAGCTCAATTAACATAGTCTTGTACAACCAAAAAATAATCATTAAATTTTTTTTGATTAATTATTTTTAATTCATATTCTAATCGTTCATAGTATTCATTTTTATTTTGAATTTCATTTTTATTTAAATATTGATTTAAACTATTAGTACATAGTTCTTTTAAATATAAATCAGATGACATATTTAATTTATTTGGATATTTTAAAGTATTTTCATTAATATCATCATCAATAACTCAATTGCATTGTGACACTAACTCAATTAAATTATTTATTGAATTAGAATCATAATTTTCATTGAATTCGTTATTTAATCAAAAACAATTGTTATTATTTGTTTCATTAATATTTAAATGAGTAATTTTTATATCTTTTTTTATTGCATTTAAAATTATATAGACAGGATAATCTTTTGGTTCAGAATAAAATACTTCATGACATGCAATTGAATTAGGTTTATCAATTTGATTATTTACATAAAAATTTTTATGATTTCAATAAAAATCACCATTAATCAATATAACAAAGACATTTTCACATAAAAAATCATCTAAATTATATGTGTTGTTACACATTATAAATGAAGAAATTTTAATCAATTTATGAAACCCAATATTATTTTTGGCAATTAAAATTAAATTTGAATTTTTATAATTAATTTGAATTCCTATAATTGGCTTTAAATTGTTTTGTGTTGCTTTTTGATAAAATTCCATAGCACCATATAATACATTGTTGTCAATTAAGGAAACATATTCTTGATTGTTTTTAATTGCAAAATCAATTATCTTGTCAATACTTAAAGTTGAAGATAATAATGAATAATATGAATGTGTGTTTAGATTGATTACATTATTTTTGTTCATTTTCTAAAAATTTAATTATTTCATTTTCTAATTCTTTTGTTTGTTTAAAATTTGTTAATAAAAATCCAGAGGCTAATTTGTGTCCTCCACCATTAAATTTAGAAGCAATTTTACTTACATCATAATTTCTACTACGAATTGAACCTTTTCATTTTTTTAAATATGAATCATAATATACTAATGTTCAAATTTCTATATTTTTAATATTAGCCATTAAATTTATTTTTCCATGAAAACTATTTTGATTAAATTTTTTATTATATTTGCTATCAATAAATAATGTTGCATATTTTTTTTCTAAATTAAAATTAATTAAATTAAATAATTTATTATCTAATTCAATATCAGAAATTGATTTTAAATATAATTGATTATGAACCATTTCTTTATTAAATTTGTAATTTAACATCCAAACCATTATTTCAAATGTTTTTTTACTTGTAATAGGGTATAAAAAACGATTTGTATCTGTTAACAATCCAAAATATAATGATTCACATATTTTTTCATTTATTTTATATTTATGATTTATTTTTTTAAAAAATGAAGCAATTATTTCACATGTTGAAGATGCTTTTTGATCAATAAATTCAACATTTGCAATTTTATTTTTTTCAATATTAGGATGATGATCAAAAACAAACGTTCAATTACAAAAAACATTTAATTGAGTTAATATTCTTCTTTGTACTGCAACATCAAATATAATTCCAATTGAATCTTGAGCAAATTCTTTATCTACTAATTCATATTTAACATTAAAAAATGGTAATAAAAATTTAGGATCTAAATTACTTAATCCGGCAATTCTTACATCTTTATTTTTAAAATTATTTTCAATAAATAATTTAAACGCATATGCACTTCCTAAAGTATCACAATCTGGGTTTTCGTGCACAAATAAACAAATATTATTATTTTCATTAATTTTTTTAATTAATGTTTCTATTTTTTCATTTGATAGATTCATATTTTTATTCCTCAATTCAAATTTTATTTTTAATAGTATTTATCATAATATCATTAATTAAATCTAATTTTTTCTCTAATTCAATTGCAATACTATTTTTTGGTTTTGTAGTTGGATTTTTAGGTGCAAATAATGAACATGAATCACTATATGGTAATATAGATAAATTATATGTATTATAAAATTTTGCATAATTAATTATAAGTTCTTTGTCAAATGTTAATAATGGACGCAAAATTAAGCAATTACTAATTGAATTTGATATTACATCCATACTTTCTAAGGTTTGACTTGCAACTTGACCAATTGAGTCACCAGTTCCAATTGCATCATAATTATATTTATTTTTTAATTCATTAGCAATTCTTAAAAAATATCTTCTCATTAATGTTATTCTATAACTTTCATTTTTAATATGTGTTAATTCATGCATTAACATACTAAAATTACATACATATAATTTTGATTTATATAATTTGTTATTTAATGTAATAACATTTACTAAATCTTTTACTTTTTGTAATGATTTTTCAGATGTATGAGGAGGGGTTATAAATGTTAAAAAATCTACCTTTAACCCTCTGTTCATTAACAATTTAGATGCTACAGGTGAATCAATTCCTCCAGATAAAAGCATTAGTATCCTTCCATTACTACCTATTGGTAAACCACCTAATCCTTTAATTCGCTTATCATACACTATTGCAAAATCATTTTTAATTTCAATTTTTATATCTAAATCATATTGTTTTAAGCTTACTGAATAATTAGTATTATTTAATATTTCTCCCGCAATAATATTAATTATTTCATTTGATGTTAAATAATATTGTTTATTTTGTCTATGGCATGTAAGTCTAAATTTATTAAAATTTGAAGTATATAATTTTTGTGCATATTTTAAACAATATGTTTTTAACGTATCAATATCATTATTCATTTGTGTAGCAATACAAATATAATAAATTCCAGGAATAAATTTTAAAATTTCAATAATATCTTGTTCAAAATTATCAATATTTTCAATTTTCATATAATCAAAATAATGAATAATTTTTATATTTTCAAATTCTTTTAAAGCAAATTTAATATTAGAAAATAATATAGAAATAAAATTTTTTCTATTTTTTTTCTTGAGAGTTAATTCACCATATTTAATATAAACAATTTTCTTCATATTACAAATTTAATTCTGTTTTTATTCATTCTCAATCATTTTTATTAATAGAAGGAGATATACCTTTTTTAATGTGATTATTATATCAATTAGTCGCATAATTTATAAATATTTGAAATTTATTTAAATCAATGTCATAATTTACTAATTGTATTTCTCTTTGGTAAACATTGCACAATTGTGGATTTACATAATCATCAACAGTTAGAAAACAAACTGCAAATATTCCTTTATTAACATTTCTTAAATAACAATATAACCCAAGTTGAAATTTATATTCATTAGGAATAATTACATTATTATTACTATCAAATCATTTTGCTTTTTTTGTACCAATCGATTTTATAATTGGTTTATTGTTTTCTTTTTGTAAAACAAATACATTGTTAATTTTTTTATATAAAAAAGAATCAATAGATGTTGTCTTAATTTCTAACATTCTATTATTATTTGAATAATTTACTTTGCCATCAATAATTGGTTCACCATCAGGAATACCACCGAAAATTTCATTATCTGAAAACAAATCAAATTTAATTTTATATGGATCATATTGTATGTATTTTACATTTAATTTATGTTCAACATATTGTTTGATTTTTGGTTCAATAATATTACCTGCTGCAGATATTAATTCATCCATTGGTTCAACATAAATACCTACCATGACGCATCATGTTTTCAATTCTGATGTATATTCATTAAGGTTTAAAACACTACTAAATCTACTTCCAGTAATTTTTTTAAACTTATGTTTATTATTATTGATATATTCATCGGTCAATTTAATAATATTATTTTCAATAACAAAGTCTTTATTTAATTGTTTTATAAATGGCATTTTAAACTCCTTAAAATTTTAAAACCTTAATAAAAACATCTTGTGGTACACTAACTTTACCAATGGCTTTTAATTTCTTTTTTCCTTCTTTTTGTTGTTCTAATAATTTTTTCTTACGTGTTATATCTCCACCATAACATTTTGCTAATACATTTTTACGATATGATTTTATTGTTTCTCTTGCAATTATTTTTGATCCAATTGCAGCTTGTACAGGGATTTCAAATTGATGTTTAGGAATTAATTCTTTTAATTTCTCAACAATAATTTTTGATTTTGCATAAGCAAAATCAATATGAGTAATAAAACTTAATGCATCTACTTTTTGTCCATTTAATAACATATCTACTTTTACTAATTTTTCTTTTTTATATCCAATAATAGAATAATCCATTGTTGCATATCCCTTAGAAATTGATTTTAATTTATCAAAAAAAGAATACATAATTTCACTTAATGGAACTTCATATATTAATTTTCTTCTTATATTATCTATGTATTCAAGGTTTACATAATTTCCTCTATAATCTTGACATAATTCCATTATTGAACCAACATATGTATCTGGAGTAATAATCTCTAATTTAACAAATGGTTCTTGAATTTCTTTAATTTCAGATTTATCAATTAATTTACACGGATTATCAATAACAATCATTTCATTATTAGTTTTATAAACATGATATTGTACTGAAGGAGATGTCATAATTAAGTCAATATTAAATTCTCTAGTTATTCTTTCTTTAATGACATCCATATGTAATAAACCTAAAAATCCACATCTAATTCCAAATCCCAATGCTTGTGATGTTTCATAATCATAAACCAAAGAAGAATCACTTAATGAAATTTTTTCCATAGCTTCTTTTAAGTCGTTAAATTTAGATGTATCAATAGGGTATAAACCACAATACACCATTGGTTGGATAAGTTTATATCCAGGTAATGGATCATTACATGGATTATTTACATGTGTTATAGTATCACCTACGTGAACGTCTTTTGCAGTTTTAATATTGGCAGCAATTCATCCTACTTCTCCAGAAACCAACATATCTTTATTTATAATTTTTGGTGTTCTAATCCCAACTTCACTAACTATAAATTCATTATTAGACGACATCATTTTAATTTTGTCGCCTGGCTTAATAACACCATTTTTAATTCTTACAAAACATATAACACCTTTATATGAATCATAAAAAGAATCAAAAATTAATGCTTGCAAAGGTGATTTATCATCACCAATTGGTGCAGGAATTTTTTTTACAATTGCTTCAAGAACCAAATCTACATTTAAACCAGTTTTTGCAGAAATCAAAGGAATATCAGATGTATCTAATCCAATAATATTTTCTATTTGTTGTTTAACATATTCAACATTAGCGTTTGGCAAATCAACTTTATTAATTATTGGAATAATTTCTAAATTATTTTCTAATGCTAAATATAAATTAGATAATGTTTGGGCCTCTACCCCTTGAGCAGCGTCTACAACTAAAATTGCTCCCTCACATGCAGCTAAACTTCTACTAACCTCATATGTAAAATCTACATGTCCTGGAGTATCAATTAAGTGAAAAAAGTATTCTTGATTATTTTTTGCAATATATTTTAATTGAATCGCATTAAGTTTAATAGTTATTCCTCTTTCCCGTTCAATATCCATTGAATCAAGAATTTGATTTTTCATTTCTCTTTTTGATAATGAATTTGTAAGTTCAATGATTCTATCACTTAATGTTGATTTACCATGATCAATATGTGCAATAATACTAAAATTTCGTATATTTTTTTTATCCATTAACATAACTTATTCATATTAATTATATATATATTTTTAATTAATCATAGATACTTTTAGAACTTTAAAATATGCATATTTGCAACTTTATTATTAATGATATTTATAAAATCCCTACATTAATTACAATGAAAAAAATCTAATCATTACTTTTTAGAATTAAACCTTAATTTATTTTATATGTAGGATTTTTACTTAAATAAATACAATATGGGAAAATTCCAAAGAAAGAAGCAATTAGATAAATTATTATTCATTTTGTAGAATAATTATTATTTGAAAATTTAATATCAATAAATGAATTCATAACTAATTTTGGAATTATTATATAAATTATCATACAAAAAGACATTCATCCAACCGCCTCAGTATTATTTAATAATGAAAATGTTACAAAATATACAATTAAAAATATGATGTATATAAAATTAACAATAGACCTTGTATTTATATGCTTAATATCATTATTAAGATTAATTTTTGTATTATTTTTATTTCAAATTTTAATTATAAATATTATTAAAAATATAGGTCTAACTAATAAAAAATCCTCTACGAATGTGTTAAACAAACAAAACCATGTGTATTTTAAAAATTTTCTATTATTAGTATATTTAAAATGTAAATAGATTGAAGCAACAAAAAATGGGGAGAAACAAGTATTAATTATAGAAAGAATGATAAATAAAACACTTCATGATCCTAATTTATCAAAAAAATTTACAGATTCTCCATCTGGTGTAGT
>CASDOM010000033.1 GCA_949282435.1 uncultured Ureaplasma sp. | reverse complement strand
TTATTAATATTGAAGATGAAATTAAAAACTTTAATATTAAAAAAATTACTAAAAAAATAGATAAATTACATAATAATAATTTATCTAATAAAATTGTTTCTAAAACAACTACTTTAAATGAAGAAGATATCTTAATAGAAGAAAAAGTTTAAAATATGAACAAATATAAAAATATCGCAATTAAAATTTTTTTAAATTTAAATCAATATGATCAAAATGATATTTTAAAGATTAAAAAAATTCATATTGGTTATACAAATAAATCCTTTTTAATAATGACAAAGGATAATTGTAAATATCAAATTAGAATTGGTTGTAATAACAATATTGTTGATCGTAATAATGAATATAATATATTAAAATTATTAAATGATAAAAATTATTTGTATTACAACAAATCAAATGGTAATGCTATTAAAAAATGAATTGATGGATCAACATTAAAGTATAAGCAAATAAAAAATTCAAATATTTTGTTAGCTTTAATCAATAAAATAAATGAATTTCATAATATAAAAATTAATTCTAATTCAAATTTATTAATGCATAATTATATGTACTATATTGATAAATCAAAGTTAAATAAATGTCATTTATCTTTATATAAAAAATTAGTAGAAAAGATTTCTACTAATGATTATGTATTAAGTCATAATGATTTAAATTTAAAAAATATTATTATTGATAATAATAGCAACATCCATTTAATTGATTATGAATGATCAAGAATTAATCATAAATATTGGGATATTGCATATTTTATTAAAGAAACAAATACAAAAATTAATTTTATTAAAAAAATATCTAAGTTAGCAAATATTGATTTAAAAACATTAATTGAATTTGTATACATAACAATAAATTTTTCATATCAATGAACTTTTAATAATTCTTTTTCCTTTAAAATTTTAACTTATAGATTAAAAATGAGGTTAAAAATGCATTTATTTTTAAAATATTTAAAATAATTTATAAGTAGCTTTTTCTACATTATTATAATTAACTTTTGTTTCAGTATTTTTTTTAGTTGAATTGGCAATGTTAAGAGAATTTGTAACAATTCCAATCACACCATTAACTAATACATTAATAAGGATCATTGCTGCTCAACCACCAAAACCCGCAGAATAATTTGTTATTTTTTCATTTTGAGTTAATTTAGTCATATTTAAAATATTGGTGATCCAAAAGACATTGTTGTAGATAATGCATTTTTTCCAGCTCTTAAATACATTCTTGATGATGTATTATCATACATAGTTGATGTTTTATATAAAGGATTATCATTATTGTTATATACAATTTGATTTGTTAAACTTAATAAACTATTTATTGATTGCATACCAATAGATGCATATATAACATTATTTCATGGATAAGCCAACAAACCCTTTCCACCATATTTATTAAGTCTTTCATTTAAATTTATTTTATTCATAATACTCCTTAAAATAATTCAAATATATTTAGATTATTTAATAATATATAACCAATATTTAAATTTGATATTTTATTGTTAAAGTCAGTTAAATATATATAATTGTTATCAACTTTAGTTACAAAATTATAGCGAATATTATAATTAATATCATTATAGCTAATTATTGTATTATTTTCTTTTTGTCCTAAATAGTCATAAACTATTTTGTTTACTGATAAACATATATTATTTTCAGATTCATACATATAAAATTCAAATCGTTTATCAAATTTAAAAGTAAATATAAATACAATTAAAAATGTAATACTGATACAAATAAAAAAGATTCAACCAATAATATTTTTATTAATATTAAATAAAATTTTCATAAATATTCACTAATTTATTGTTCTTGCAATTGGATATTAAATAATTGTTATTATTTATTATGGTTAATAATTTATAAATGATATTTAATGTTTGTTCATCATCAATATCATTAAATGTATCATTAATGATAATTAATTTATTCTTAGACTCACATAATTGAATTAAATAATTAATTTTATAATATGTGAAATCATAATTATCATTATAGTATTTATTAATTATGTATGAATACTCATCTTCATTTATATATTTTTGATTAAATTCAATATTATTATTTACATATAAATTGTTTAAATCACACACTATTAAATTATTTTCATAAAAATTCTTAATATTTATATTTGATAAATTAAATGAATTAATTTTGATTAAATTTAATGGATCATAACAATTTATTATTTTTTGGACTAAATCAGAATTGAAGATATTAACAATATTAATACAAATATTTTTATTGTATATTTGTTTATTAAAAACTATATTTTTTATTTCAAAAATATTAATATCAGAAGTAGATTTTAAATTATTTGTTTGAAAAATATTTGTTAAATATTTAATAATAACTATATGACTAAAATATTCTTTATTATAATTAAGTAATGTTTTGAGTGATGAAGTAAATAATGTTAGTAAATTTGATATTAAAAATATTATCCCCAAATTATTTTTGTGAGTTTGGATGCATAATATTAATAATATATATTGAACTAAACTGTTAATAAATTTATTTAAAAAAGTTATAATATTATCTTTGTAATTTATTTTAGTTTGTTTATAAATAATATTTTGAATATTATTTTGGATCTTTTGTCCATTTATTATATCTAACTTTAAATTAATGTTATTCTTTTTGTAATGAAAATATTTAATTAAATTATTATTTAATTTATCTTCATTATTAATACCCAGTTTGATACTTTCTTTTTGATTACTAAAATTAAAATACATTAATAATAAATTTAATAAAAAAATAATAATTAAAAAATATAATGTAATATGGTTGATAATTATCAAACAAATTCCAGATATTAAAAAAATGATTAATTCAGATATAAAATTGGAAGCAAAGAAAGAATAAAATTGAATAATTTTATTAACATATCCATAAATTTGGTTTAGTTTATGTTCATTATAAATTTGAAAAAAGTTAAAAAGTTTTAAATTAATATTTTTTCAAAACACATTAATACTTTTATGATAAACATTAAAAAAATATTTCATTTTTATTAAATCATTTAAAATATTAAAACCTTCACTAATTAATAATATAACAATATAAACAAAACTTAATTTTCATAATGTGTCTGTAAATGTTAAATCAATGTTTAGATTAATAATTTTGGATAATAGTACACTTGTAAATAATATAAATAAAAATTCAAATATATTAATTAAAATCATGAATATATTAAACAATCATGAAATATTTTTCATTATGTTTAAATTTATATTAATGGGTTTTATTTTTATATTATTATATTTACTTATTAAAACTATACCAATATATTGATTATTAATTTCTTCTTTACTATATACATATTCTTCACCAACAGGATCATACATATATAACAAATTGTTTTTAATTTTACAAAACACATAGTGATTTGCAAAATTATTTTTTAAAACTAAAATAAAGGGGGTTTTAATGCTAAATAATTCACTTCATTCAGAATTATATGATTCAATCTCAATATTATATTTTGATAATAATATTTCTATATCATATATATTTAAACCGTCTTTAGTAAGATTTTCACATAATGAATAAAGTTCATTTTTGCGATCAACAAATTTTTTATAATAATGATTTATCATCATGTTTGCAACACAGATGCCGCATTCATTATATTCATTTTGAATTATTATTTTCATATTTCCCCCATTTATAAATAATGAGAAAATATGTAATAATTACTACAATAAAAAAATAGTTATATAAATAACTATTTCTATTTATAACGATATGTAATTATTCCTTTAGTTAAATCATACGGACTAATTTCGACATCTACTTTATCACCTGGTAAAACTCTAATTGAATTTACTTTCATTTTTCCAGATAATGAACAATTAATTACAGTTCCATTTTCAAGACTTACATTAAATTTTGATCCAGGGAAAACATCAATTATATTTCCTAACATTTTTATTTTATCATTTGCCATAAATTATTAAACCTTAGTAAAATTACAATAAACGGTTGAATCATTCAACAACATAAGATTCATTAATATTTTCAGGTAATTCATGACGTTCTGGTAATCTTAAAAATTCTGCTTTTTTACTATCATTATCTAATTTAATAAAATCAGCAGCACTTCTATTTACTTCATTAACAATTTTTAATTGTTTTGATTTATCAGAAATACTAATTACATCACCAACATTTAAAATTAAAGAAGGAATATTAACTTTTTTTCCATTCACCAAAACATGTCCATGAGTAATTAATTGTCTAGAACTTCTTCTAGTAGGTGCTAATGCGGCTCTATATAATACAGAATCTAATCTTGATTCTAAAATTTGTAATAAGTTTAAAGTTGTTGCACCTTGTCTTTTTTTAGCTAAGATAAAAAATCTTCTAAATTGACGATCATTTAATCCATATAAATACATCAATTTTTGTTTTTCTTGTAATTGAAGACCATAGTTAGATAATTTAACTCTTTTTGCACCATGTTGTCCAGGTGGAGTAGTTCTTTTTTTACCTTTTGTAAATTCTTTGTTAGATTCTAATAATGAAAAACCTAATCTACGTGATTTTTTGTATATACTATCAATATAACGCATATAAAATTCCTTATTAATAACATTAATAATTAATTAAAAAATAACATAATTATATATTAAAGATTTCAGTATTATCAGCCTTACTTACTAACTAAATAAAAAAACTACATAATTATAATTATTAATAATCAATTTGCTGAATACAGTATATTATTTTATTATATTTTTGTTAAATTAATAATAAAATATCTAATTATTTTTATTAATAATTATGATTTGTATTTATTTAATAAATCTACATCATCATTTTTATCAGTATCTTTTGATTTATCATTTGTATTTTTACTATTGTTAGAATTTTTATTCTTATCATTTTTATACATATTAAAAATGCTAGACAACATTTGATCTACTGAACTACCACCTAATTCATTTAATATGTTTTTAAAATTATCTCCAAAAGATCCAACTTGAGCTTTTATATCAATATATGACTTTAATAAATCAGAAATAAAGTCTTCTAATTTAAGATCAGAGTAAATTGGATTTGATTTCTTTACTTCTTGATATGCATCTACTAATTTGCTATATTCCACATCATCAATTTCAATTATTAATTTTCTACTCATATTTTTCCTCACTATTTAAATGATTCTTGAATTGCATAATTTTTTTCAACTTTTTTAACATATGCATTATAAATATCATCAAAAGAATATCCTAACGCAAAACCAAGTTCAAATAAACTTTTTGTAAATTTATAATATGTATTATATAGATAAATATTTAAATTTGAAAATTGAATTGATAAATCTAAAAATCTTCTTGTTAATTGCAAATTATTTTCTTTTGTTATTGTATTATCTAATTCAATGTCATTAATTGGTTCATTAATAATATCTGTAAATAAAAAACATAATACATCAGCAAATTCTTCTAAAACATCTTCATCTGATCCTCTACATTTTTTAGATCAATAATTAAAACATCTTGTTTCATTACATAATTCCATTAATTCAATTAAGATACATAAATGAGATTTAATATAAGTATCATCTGTTGTTAATTTTTGAGTTGATTTAATTTTTTGATTTAAACCAATTTGGATTTCAAACATTTTAGTTAAATTATATTTCATACAACTGTCAACCTCATTAAAATAATATATAATTAAATTATAGTAAATTGAGGTATAATATGAATCTTTTTTTAAAAGCAATTAATAAAAATCATAACTTAAAAAATTATAGTGATTACAATAATTTATATGATATTTTTAATGTATCAATGGAAGAATATTATATTGTTTTAGATAAAAAAATTGATGCAAATGAATTGTATAGAAAATTATTGTCTTTTTTATCAAAACAAAATAATAAATCATTTAATGTTGATTTAAGTTCTTTTATTAATATTATTGATAGCAATGATATTGAAACAATATTATATGTAATTGTTAATGCTATTGAATATTCAAATAATAATTTTGCTTGAACTCAAAATAAAAAAATATTAGAAAATAAATTATCACATAAATTAATTAATATTAACAATAAATATAATAATTTAATAGATGAAATCCAAAATGTTGCAAATGCTAGAACTTTTGCTCGTAAACTTCAAGATACTCCATCAAATTTAATGAAACCAAATGATTTTGTTGTTCAAATGGAAAAATTATTTAAAAATGAAAATGTAAAAATTACTGTTTTGTCTAAACAAGATTTATTAGATAAAAAAATGAACTTAATATTAGCCGTTGGTCAAGGTGCTACAAATTTGGCTGATGAACCTAAATTAATGGTTATTGAATATTTAAATAATAAAGATTCAAATGATATTTATGGTTTTGTTGGAAAAGGTGTATGTTTTGATTCAGGGGGATATAATTTAAAACCCGGAAATCACATGCGTTGAATGAAATATGATATGTCTGGAGCTGCAATAGTTGGTTCTGCATTATATGCAATAGTAAAAAATAAATTAAAAATTAATGCAATAGCTGTGATGCCATTAGTAGTAAATTTAATTGGTTCTAATGCACTTAAACCAGATGATGTAATAATGTCATATTCAAATAAAAGTGTTGAAATTGATAACACCGATGCTGAGGGTAGATTAATTCTTGCTGATGCTTTGTCATATGCAATAAAAGATTTAAATATTAATAAAATTTTTAATATTGCAACACTTACAGGTGCTATGACTTATGCATTAGGAGATACGTATACAGGTGTTTGATCAACTTATGATGAAAGTTGAAATAATATTTTAAATTGTGCAAATTCTGTTGGTGAATTAGTGTGAAGATTACCATTTCATCATGATTTTAAGGATTTATTAAAATCAAAATATGCTGATATTGCAAATTCTGTAAGTGATCCACGTGGTGGTTCAAGTAGAGCAGCAATGTTTTTAAAAGAATTTGTAAATAATGATACTGATTTTAATCATTTTGATATTGCGGCAACTGGTGACGCAAATAATAAAGGTACTGGTATTATGATTAATACATTCTATAAAATCGCTAAAATGCATTCTAAATAATTATTTTATGTACAACTTTCGCATACATAATCAACTTTTTCTTTTTCAGTTTTGCAATAATAATAAGTTTTTATACCTAATTTAAAACCATACATATGTAATAAAGTGAATTCAGTTAATGAATTTACTTTTTTAAAATACATATTAATAGATTGTGCTTGGTCTAAAAAACATTGTCTAATGGCAGCTAATCTTACCAATTGATATTGATCACATTCAATAGCTCTTTTATAATATACTGAATTTTGAGAAATATTAGGAACTAATGTAATGACATTAGTTTTACCATCTTCTTTATAAATAAAATCCTGAATTGGTTCAATACTTTCTGTTGCATTTATTGATTTACCACTTGTAGCAGTAGGAGCAATGGCCATTAATTGAGCATTTCTCAATCCATATTTAACAATTTCGTTGCTTAATTTGTTTCACTTATCGTAATTTATTTTGTAATTAAACAATTTTAATGCGTTTTTGTTTGCTTTATAAATTGGTAAATCACCTTTAGATCATAATGTTTCATTAAATCCAATACATTTGCCTTTTATTTTTGATAAGTTTAAAGAAGAAAGAATAATTTGATAACTTAATTTATCAAATAAACTTGCTGTTTCTTCTAATGCTTCATTTGTATCAATAATAATTTTTTTATTAGCTAAATAATTAGCATAATTGCAAACACCAATCCCTAAATATCTATATTTTAAATTAGTATATTTAGCTTCTAAAACAGGGTATTTAGCAATATCAATTGTATTATCCATTCCTCTAATTAATATATCAATTAAATCTTGTTGTTCATTTTCATTTAAACTATTTCATTGAACAAGATTAACACTTGCTAAATTGCATAATGATATTTCTCCGGATTCATATTTAGTTTCAATTATAGGAGATGAATTAGCATCATAATTAAGTTTAGCATCTATTAATTTAGAACTTCTTGATGGTAATGTGATCTCACAACATAAATTACTACTATTAATATATCTATTTAACATACTTACACTATTAACATTTTCTTCGTGAAACATGTAAATATTTCCAGTTTCAACTCTTTCTTTAAAAATCATTTCTAAAACTTTTCTCGCAGATATAGTTTTTGTTTTTAGATTTTTATTGTTTTCAAATTCACAATATTTTTTATTAAAGTCATCACCATATAAATTTAATAATTCATTAACATCATATGGATTAAATAATGTTACATTTTCATTTTTTAATGCTCTTTCAATTAATAAATCGTTAATTTTTACAGAATATTTTAATTGTCTTGCTCTATTTTCTTCAGTTCCACTATTATTTTTTAAAACAATTAAATCTTCAAAATTATAGTGTCATCATTGAAAATAAACACAACATACTCCTGGTCTTTCTGAACCTTGATTAAATGCTTTAATAGTTGATTCAACAATTTTTAAAAATGGTACAGGACCACTACTAAAACCATTATTACCTAAAATATATGACCCAGATGATCTAATTTGAGAAATGTCGACTGCATTACCACCTTTATATTTAGAATATAATGCAATGTCTTTTATTGTATTCATAATACCAATTGCATCATCATTCATATGTGATAATACACAACTAGATAATTGCATATTATTAGTACCAATATTCATAGAAATTGGAGTTGAAACAGTAAAAAAATGATTAGATATATAATGATAAAACTTTTTAATTAAATTTAATCTAATTGATTGATCTTCATTATAAAACATACACATTGATATTCTCATATATGTATGTTGAGGTAATTCTAATTTTTTAGTTTTAGACAAATTTAAACAATATTTTTTTGTAAAAAATATTAATGATTTATAAGTATATAAATAATCATTTTCAGGATTAATACAATTATTTAATTCATTAATTTCGTAATCACTAAATGTTGAATAAATGTTTTTGTTATAACATTTGTTAGCGATACCTTTTTTAATAACATCAGCCAAATGGGGATAATCCTTATTAGTTTTAATATTTCATGTGTCACGATAATATTTTAATAAATATAATTTTGCAGCAATTTTTTCATATATTGGATATATTCTGCTAATCTTGTTAACTGCAGATTTAATTAATTCGTTATAAACGTCAACAATTTTTATTTTGTCATATAATTTTATTTCAGTTGCATCTAAAAGCATGTTTGCATATCCCGCATTTTGATCACATGCTCACATACAAACTTTTCTCATTTTTTCAACATTATAATCTTCTATTGAACCATTTCTCTTTATTACTTGAATTTTTTTTGCTAATATTTCAACATCATTTTTATCTTTATTGATAATGATTTTTTTGTTTTCTTCAATTGCATCTTCAATATAAGATAATGGCAATTTATTATTTTGCATTTCTATCTAATAATTCCTTTAACATTTTATTTAAATCATGATCATCATAATCCATATTCATATTACCAATATTATAATTTAAGGCTGTAGATTCTTGTTGAGCAGTATTATCTTTATTAATATCTTTATACATGTCAAATCAAGTAATTACTTCAGTTTTTTGAATATTTTTATAAAGTGGATCAAGACCAATTTTTTTCATTCTATCATTAGCATAATATTTCATAAAATTTTCAAACACTTCAATTGTTAATGATGGAATAGGGCCAAAACTTAGTAGGTATTCTGCTCATTTTAATTCATCTTTAACTATTGAGTCAACAATTTCATTAACGGTTTCTTTAAATCAACTAGTTTTAAAAATATCAACAAAACCTTCTGATTCTTCTTTCATCAAAATTCTTAATAAACCACCAACAACAGCAACATGCATATCTTCATCAAAATTAATTAATTTAATAATTTTAGCAATACCACTAATAGCATCATTGTAACTATAATTAATCATATAAGTTACCATGAATGATACATAAAATTTTAAACCTTCTAAAAAATAAATCCTTAACAATAATGTTAATATATTTTTTTTAATGGTTTCATTAGATCATTCTGGATGATATCCATTAATATATTCTTTTAATAATGTATATTCTGATATTTCTTTATCTGTTCTATGTTTTATTTCTTCAATTAAATATATTCTGTCAAATATTTCACTAGCATCACTACTAAACATTTCTCTAATAATATGTGAATAAGATAATGAATGAATTAATTCAAAAAAAGCTTGAGTTTTAAAAACGGCTTCTCATTCACTTGAAGTAACCAATTCAGCGATTATACTATCTAATCCTCTATTTTGGGCAGAATCCATTAATGTTTGGAACAATAAATTGGAAATAATAACTTGTTGAGCGGAAGATGGTAAATCTTTAAAATTTTCTCTATCACTAATTAAACTAATTTCTTCAGGTGTTCAAAATGCTTGACGCATATTTGCTTCAATTTGTTTTGCAAATGGGTATTTAATAATATCATAGCGTTGAAAACCGTTATATTTACCCAAAAAAATCTTAATATCTTTAGGTTTAACAATTAAATCTAAATTTAATAATTTGTTCATAATTATTACACTAATTTATGATTAAAAAAATTTATTGTTTTTTAAGTCAATTTAAATATTTTTTATCTAAATTTTTGCAACCATATATTTTTGTATCTTTTGTTAAATTGTATTCTTCAAAAGTTAAATCATCATTATTGATAAAATCACTAGTTAAATTTTTAAAAATTGATTCATTACATAATATTGATAAATATGTACTTCTGGAAGCTTTTTTAGATAAAAAATATGATAAATTAATTGATTCACCTAAATAAATAGGTTGTTTTTGATTATTAACATCTATTAAACTTAAGTAATTATTTGATGAATATACAATTCCAATTCCATAATTAATGTTTAAATTACTTTCGTTATATTCAAAATCAGAATTATATTTAGCAATAATTTTGTTTAAATGATATTTAAAAGAATTTATAAAAATAGCACATGTATATGCATCATCAATATCAGCTTTATAATTTACTTCAAATAAACCATATATACCATCTTGATGTGAATTAACAACTTTAACACCAAATTGAGAAAATATTTTTGCAATTCCATAATTAAATTGAGCTAATATTTTTGAATATTCTTCAATAGAATATTCATTAATTTTATTTTTAGATTTTTCAATATTAACACTTATACATAACAATGATATACCACCAATTTCTAAATCATCTTTTTTTAGTAATAAATCATTATTTAAAATTGATTTGTATTTTTGAATATTTTTTGATGAACGAAAAAAATCATTAATATGTTCATCAATTTCATGTAAAATTTTATCTTCCATTATTTTTCTCCAAATTAAAATATCTATATATTTATA
>CASDOM010000032.1 GCA_949282435.1 uncultured Ureaplasma sp. | reverse complement strand
AGTTTTTAATTTCATCTTCAATATTAATAATATATTTATTAATTAAAATATTTGCATATTCTAATATATCGTTTCCACTTTCAATTATTTTTTTAGCTTTATCAATAATTTTATTAACATTATTATTTAAATGTTTAACAGCTTTATCAATAATTTTATTTTTCATTTGTTCAAATTCATCATTTATTAATGCTAAATTTTTAAACTTTAATTCTTCTAATACAAATTTTTCTTTACTTTTAAAAGTTAATCTAAATATATTTAAAATAGGAATCATTGCAGAAGGTCTAATTACAAGAATTTTGTCATACCCATATGCTTTTTGAACTAAAAAATCTTTTTCAGGTTCTCTTTCAGTAACCAATATTGCTCAATCAGCATTATTGTTAATTCTATTTTTTTCTAAATTTTCATAACATTCAGAATTTTTTTTACGATTTTTATAATCCGTATCTTCTTTTTCGCTTTTCATTTCTAATACAATTTTTCCTAATAATTGATGATCTTCTGAATATGTTTCAAAAATAAAATCCGGTTTTTTTCCATTAATTATTTTATTCGCTTTCTCAAATATACAATCATCAACATATTGTGACATCATTTTTTCATATTCATTAAAACATCAAATTTCTAAATCTTCACCAGTTAATTTACTATTTAAACTTTTTCGGTGAGCAATATATGATTCTAATTCTTTTTTATAATTATCTCTTTCTAAAATAATTTGTTTAAATTCATCACCATTTTTAAATTCATTAATTGCATTTGTAATTTTTAATTCAAGTGTTTCATTAAAATTTTTATTTTGATTTTCAAGATTAGAAATTTTATTAATATATTCTTTTACAAACTCATCAGATGATTTATATTCATTAATAATATTATTTCTATTATTGTTAATTTTGATGCTTAATTCTTCAATTTTTTTGTTTTGATCATTATTAATATCATTTAATGATTTATTTTCATTTTCTAAATTTTGGATTGAATTTATTAATTTTTTATATTCTTCATTTTGTTTATATTGATCAAAAAAATATTTTTTTATTTCATCATTATTTTGAGCTACTTGTTTAATATATTCACTAATAGATGAAATAGAATTTAATTCAATATAATCATTTTTTTCAACATTATCACTAACAATAATAATTCTGTTATTTTCAATATATGCATTAATTTTCTTGCTCATTTTTTACTAATTCCTTTATATTTTTATCTATAGCATCAATATCTAAATGATTAATTTTATCTAAATCAGAATTTTTACCGTGTCCTACAAACCCTTTATAATTCATAGGTATTAATTTTATATTTAAATTGTTTTCATTTATATATTTACATAAATCATGATATAAACCAAAATCACCATATATTCTTTCATATACAATTATATATTTATATTTATTACATATAAATTGTAATTCGCTATCTTTATAATTAGTTATTCATGTAGCACATATTAAATCAACATTACATTTATTAATTTTAATATGGTTATAAATAACATCAGCATATGGACCATGAGTCAAAATTAAAATAGTTGAATTTTTGTTAATGATCATTTGTTCAAAACATTGAATACTTAATTTATTTTCAATATTTAAATTATTTATATATGGTGATTTTGGATATCTAATTATTTGAATTTTTGTTGAATCATAATTATATGTATAATCAATTAATTGATTTAATTGATCAAAATTTCTTGGTGACATAATTTCGACATTAGGAATAGATTTTAAATAACCTACATCAAAAATTCCATGATGACTATCCCCATCTCCACCACTAATATCACTTCTATCTAATAAAATTTTAATATTAAGATTTAATCTGCTTATATCGTGTAATAATTGATCATAACTTCTTTGTAAAAATGTAGAATAAAACAAACAATATACATTTAAATTAGATAAACTCATTCCACCAGATTTAGCAATAACATGTTCTTCATTTATACCTAAATCTTCATATTGAATTAATTTGTTAATTCACATTTGATCAAAACCACTACCTATGTTCATTGCTGGATTTAGTATTCTAATATTTTTATCATATTTTATTTTTTGGTTTAAATTTTGATATGCAATTTCTCCAAAAGATAGCTTTTTAGTTAATGTTGATGAATGATAATATCCTACTGAATCATTTTCGATATTTAAATTTCCCTTACCCTTAATAGTTTTAATATGTACAATAACAGGGGTTGAATTATTAACAAATGTTTTTGCCTTTTTTAATCCATTTCTGATTTTAACAATATTATGCCCATCTATTGGACCAATATATTTAAAATTTAATTTTTTAAATATATTTTTAATATTAATTTTTTTTATGAAATTTGATTTATCAAGCTTAACTTCATTAAATAATTTAGAAAAAATTCCAGTTGATTTAGAAATGCTCATACCATTATCATTAACAATTATTATTAATGGATAATGATTAAACCCAATATCACTTAATGCTTCTAAACTTAAACCATTATTAAATGCACTATCGCCAATAATTGCTACATAATATTTATTATTTTTTTGAGTTTTATTAATACTATACATACCAGATAATACACTTAATGCATTACCACTATGTCCTGGAGAATAATGATCATATGGAGATTCATCCATATTTAACAAACCACAAACACCATTAGTATCTCTAATAGTATTAATTGTTGCTAATCGATCAGTTAACATTTTATGAATATAAGTTTGATGCCCAGTGTCATATATTAACTTATCATTTAATAAATCAAATTCTAAAAGTGAGGAAATTGTTAATTCTACAATTCCTAAATTACTAGATAAATGAATTTCTTTTTGTTTAGCTAAATTAATTAAATATTCTCTTAATTCAATTGCTAGAGCATTTAATTGCTTTAAATTCATTTTTTTTAAATCATTAATATTTTGGTATTTATCTAAAATTTTCATATTTAATAACTATTAATAATATATGATATTTCATTAAAATATAAAGGAAAATAATTTATTAAAACTGATCTAATATTATAATAATAATTTAAATGAAGATATAAGTCATTATTAACTTTATTATTAATGACATATAAATTTAAATAATAAAAATTTTGTAACAAAATCATCAAATCATTAAAATCAAAATAATAATTTAATATATTATTAATTTCAATAGTAATTAATTTTAATAATTCATTAACTGTTTCATCAGAATTATTATCATTAATATTAGATAATTTGATACATAAATCTAATATATCTTTATATTTTTTATAATTAATTTTTAATTTAGTTTTATTAATAGCGTTTAAGCCAAATAAAAGTATTGTATTAATAAAATGTAAATTAATTTTACATAAATTAGTTTTTATAACATTTAAATTAACATTGTTAACATTTGAGTTAATATAATGAACAATTAATAATTTAAAATATTTATCAATATATTTTTTATTTTGTTTAAATTTATTTCTTTTTAACATAATTTAATTAATATTATAAATTATTTATTAAACTAAATGAATTAATAATACTTTCTTCGTGTTCTACAATTCTTTCAAGAATACCAAAATTAGTAATTAAATCAATCAAAGTTTTGTTATCGATTTTGATATTTTTTTCACTATAGATTAAAATACTTGTACGTATAATATTTTTTAAGTATTTATGATAATCATTAAAAATTGTAATAATTTTTTCATTATTTGGATCTATTTTATTATTTGTTTCAAATTCATTTAAAATTTTTTTTGATACATCATTAGTTGTTTTATATGCTTCGATAAAATGTTTATTAAGATCAGATGGTAATTTACGTTTATTAAAAAATCTTAATATTTTTAAACAATAATTATTTATTATTTCCACATCTTTTAAATTTTTAATAATTGTTACAATGAATCTTAAATGACTAGCACGTGGTTCGTTTTTTTGGATATTTCATATACAATTACCTAATAAGTCACTATTCATTAATTCTAAATTTTTATGTCTATGACGAATGTTTTCAATTGCTGAATCTTCAAAATCAGCATCATTATTTTTTTCATTTAATGTACTAAATAATGTTTGATGAGTTTCAACAACATATTTAAAAATACTTTTAAACTCATTGTATAATTCTAATTCAGAATATTTTATAAATTCATAATTAACTGCCATATAATTAACCTAACTTTCCATAAATATAATCTTTTGTATATTTTTGTTTTGGATGAGTAAATAATTCTCTTGTATTAGAATATTCTACCAATTTTCCTTTATAAAAAAATGCTGTATTATCACTAACACGTTGGGTTTGAGTCATTGAATGAGTAACAATAATAATAGTATAGTTTTTTTTCAATTTTAAAATCAATTCTTCAATCTTTGAAGTTGCAATAGGGTCTAGAGCACTAGTAGGTTCATCCATTAATATAACTTCAGGATTCATTGCAATAACACTAGCAATACATAATCTTTGTTGTTGACCGCCGGATAAATCCATACCATTTTTATTTAAATCATATTCAACTTCATCTCATAATGCCGCATCAATTAATGCTTGTTTAACTATTTTGTCCAATAATTCTTTATCTTTAATTCCATGTGATCTTGGGCCAAAAGCAACATTATCATATATACTCATATCAAATGGAGCTGGTTTTTGAAATACCATTCCAATTCTTGTTCTAATCTCTAAAGTAGAAATTTTTTTAGAAAAAATACTTAAACCATTAAAATAAATATTTCCATCAATAATAATTCCGTCTATTTCATCATTCATTCTATTTAAATTTTTTAAAAAAGTAGATTTTCCACATCCACTTGGACCAATTAAAGCCGTTACTTTATTTTTAGGAATATTAAAATTTATATCAAATAAAGCTTGTTTTTTACCATTATCATATCATAAATTAAAATGATCAATTTCAAATTCATTTTTAAAATCATAATTGTTTTTTTTCAAATTATTATTCTTTTTAGATAACAAATATTTTTTAAAATTATGTTTTTGAATTGTAGATAATGAATTATAAATTTTGATTTTTTGAAACAAATTAGATTTTTTTAATTCAATATAAATATCAGCATTAGTTCATTCATTTATTTTTTTTGCATTATTTAATTTATATGTTTTTTTGTTTTCACTCATATTATCCACCAATCTCATTTTTAATATTTATATCTAATTCTATTTTTTTAATATTCTCTTCATTAACAATTTTTACAAGATATTTTTTCTTATCAATTTTAGCAACAATGAAATTATTTGATAAATCTAATTTTAGCATTTTTGCTTGATTATATGTTAAATAGATTGAATTATTATATATTTGAGATTTATAATCATCTAAATTTAAACTTGATTTTCAAATTGATTTTTCAACTTGATAATAAAAAATTAATTTTTGTTTTAATTCAGGTCAGGCCGGAATAATTATATAACCAATAATAATTAAAGAAATTATCAACAATAAAACTATAAAAGCAGATTCTCACATTATATTTAATGATGAATTTAAATTATTATTAAATAATTGTGCATAAATTCTAGTAGTAAGAGTTTGTCCAGGATTCATTAATGCCACTTTAGAGGCACTTGATAATCCTGCAGTTAAATATAATGGAGCGGTTTCAGCTAAAATTCTACCTATGGTAATAATTATTGATGAAACAATAGATTTATATGCATATGGTAATACCAATTTTTTAATTGTATATCATTTACTATTTCCTAATGCATAACTGTTTTCACGAATTAATTGAGGAACAGCTTCTAATGATTGTTGAATCATTCTTGTAAAAGTAGGAATAATAACTAAAATAATTGTTAATGAACCAGCTAGTAATGATTTTCCCATTGTTCCACCAGCAGCAATCCCACATGTTTCAATAAAAAATACAAGACCAAACATACCAAAAATAATTGAAGGTGTTGATCCTAATGAATCCATAAAAAATAAAATAAATTTTTTCTTTTTTGCATATTCATTTAACCAAATTGCAATTATCAAAGTAATTGGAAAACTAATTATGATAGAGATTAATATAATTAATAAAGTATTAAGTGTTGCTTGTCCAGTTGTATTTTTAGCATAACTAAACATTGTTGATTCTGCTAATGAAGATGAATACAATCCACGACAAATAATTTCTAATCCAATTCAAAAAATATAACCCAAAATAATGCTTATTGAAATATATTCTCACATTCTTTTATAAAAAGAATATATATACATAGTTTTATTATTGTGAATTCTATCAACAATATATTTTGATAAATTTTGTTCATAATTATTAATATTTAAATTTATAGAAGAATGAAATGTTATTTTTTCTCACAAAATACTTATTTGAGTCGGTACAATATTTATAAATTCACTAAATTTATTAGTTACTAAATTTAATGTTTTATATTTATGATTTTTTTTAGATGATGAAATAAAGATTACAATAGCATTAATAATCATTACAAATACAAACATAATAATACCAAATGCATATAATAATCCTCTTAGGCCTTCACCACCATTTTCAGAAAACATGCCAACTGAAATAACTGCACCTAATGGGCTTAGTGATGATTTTAAAATGCTAATTAATCCACCGCTCATTACATTTGAATAATCTTGACTAGACAATATCATTGATACTGCCATTGTTTCACCAATAGCTCTTCCTACTGCAATTACTATTGATACAATGATTGCTTTTCTAATTTGTTGTCTAAAAACTTTATATATAGATTTTGTTTTTGTGTTTCCTAATGATAATGAATATGTAATTAATTTATTATCAGCCCCTTCACAAGCATTAATAATTAATGAAACTTGAGTAGGAATTAACATAAACGTTAACATAAAAATTGCAGTTAAAACAGTTTGTGAAGTTTGTAAATTAAATATTTTTTGAATTAACCCACCAAATGTAGATGAGGCAAATAAACCAAAAATTACAGACGGAATTGCAGCACTTATATTTATTACACATTTAATAAACTTTTTGTATGATTCATTTTTCATTCTAAAATGAATAAACATTGCAGATTTTATTGATAATGGAGTAGATATTAATATTGACCCTAAAGTGATAATAATAGTTATAGATAATGGTAATCAAACTGAAACTGGTGAAACAGTTGAAGAATTAATATTAAATTCATCACTTAATAATATATTTTTAAATCCATATTCTTTAAAACCAGGAATACTTGAATAGATAATATATCCAATTAAACCTAAAAAAATAATTACTAAAAATCATGCAAACAATGTTGAAATAATTTTTACAACATTATTCGTTAATATTTGATTCTTAATAATATTATTGTTATTTTTTACAATATTCATAATTATTTTAATTTATATGCTCCATATCATATTTCATTATTTTTTCTACTATCATATTGATTAGATTGAATTAATGAATAATCTGAACCTAATGATCAAAAGTTATTTCAATATAATGTATGATTTTGAGCATATTCATCATAACTTCTATTAGGAAATTGATGTGCATAATTATATATTTCATCAATCATGTTAATTCCATCACTATCATTTGGGTTAAACATTGTTTTAATTGTATTAACATCTAATGGAATAAAACCTTGCTCATTATATAATTTATATACACTAGAATTTTCAAATAACATATTTCCTAATATTCATTCAATAAATTCTTTTATATAATCATTACTATCATTACTTAATATTAAATTTAGTGGTCTATATCAATCATATCCACCAGCAATATTATCACTAAAATTATTGTCACTAATATTTAATAAACTATATGCATCACTACCATCATCATTTATAGAATATTTAGCAATATTAAAACCAGCATTTATAATATCATAATAATTATTTTTAATAAATCCAGATGATAAATAAGTAATAGGAATGCCACTTCCACTATATTGTTTTATACTCATTCATGTTTGAAGATTGGATTCGCTTGTAATTATGGTATTTTTACCATATTGTCCACTATTTAAAATATTATAAATGGATTTTGATGTATCAATCGTATTTTCAATAGAATTAGAAAACGCATTTAAAGATGACAATGTTGACTTAGAATTATCTAATAAACGAGAATCAACTAAAAATGATTCTGCAGTACCAGATTGAATAGATCCACCACTTCTTGAAAATGGAACTAAATTATTATCAACATCACTAATATCTAATTCTCAATTTCCAGGTATTAAATTAATACCATTAATGTAGTTATTACCACAAAAAGCTAAATACAATCATAATATAGTTTTTGGAGTAATAATTACTTCTTTATCTTTTAATATACCTTTATTTTTATAAATAATTCCAATCCCATCAAATGCAACAGTTACAGTTTTAAAATTTTTATTTACTCATTGGGATTGGTATTTTCCAATTATGCTTGGATTACTATTATATTCAGGTATACCAGCGGTGCTTGTTGATGGAGTTTTTGAAACAGATGCAATATTTTTTTTATTATTAACTAAATTTTCAATACCAACAGAAGAACCACCAGCATCTACAATAATTTCAGCAGGAGAATAAATATTAGAAATTGATTCTAAAAACTGTTGCATTGTTGATGAACCAGAAATATAAATTCAATCCGGCCTTGATCAATCAACACTAAAACCAGTTATTAATCCAACAGAAAGACATCCAATTAAAGATATTGAAATTATTTTAAATATTTTTTTCTTATCTTTAATTAATCTTAATTTATTCATGCATATAAATTATAATTTATTTTTTTTAAATTCAATGATTTTTTTATAAACATCATTTTGATTAACATTATATTTATTAGCAATATATTTACTTATTTCTTTAGACTTTAATTTATGATTTATTAATTCATGTAATTCATCTATATAATTATCATTTTCATAGTTATTGGAATTATTAATATTATTAATTACAATTGTAAATTCACCTTTTAAAGTTAATTTTTCAAGATTTAAATCATTAGTATTAATTAATATAGATTCTTCATGAATTTTTGTTAATTCACGATTAATGCATATTTCAGTATTTTGAAAAATATTTTTAATATCAATTAAACATTCTTTTATTCTATGAACAGATTCATATAATATAAAAACTGTATTAATGTTTTTAATTTGGTTTAATTTTTTGATTCTTTCATTTCTAGTATTTCCGATAAAACCTAAAAACATAAAATTGTTAATAGGAAAAGAACTCAATATTAAGGAGTGCAAAATTGCAGATGGACCATTAATAACTTCAATACTAATATTGTTTTGAATACATTTTTTAATCAATGGATAACCTGGATCACTAATTAATGGATAACCAGCATCACTTACTAAAATAACATACTTATGATCAAAAATATAATTTAATATTTCATCTGATATTTGATTTTCATTATATTTTTCAAATTTAATAAATTGTGGATGGTTATTAATATTTAAATTATTAAATAATTGCTTTGTAACTCTAGTATCTTCACATAAAACAATTTCAACATTATTAAAAGCTTTAA
This sequence comes from uncultured Ureaplasma sp., assembly GCA_949282435.1. Classification (GTDB taxonomy): domain Bacteria; phylum Bacillota_I; class Bacilli_A; order Mycoplasmatales; family Mycoplasmoidaceae; genus Ureaplasma. The sequence continues at coordinate 13,896 of CASDOM010000032.1, read as the reverse complement.
TTAACCTATAATTTACTTCATCTAAATTGCCAATAGGAGTGGCACAAACAGTTAATTTGTATTTATTTTCAAATGTTTTCATATATTTAATTTTAGTTAATTATGTTAATAAATTTATTTTTTTAGCATGACTGATTGGTGTAACAGATATTATTAATGAATTACATCTTTTTACAACAACATACAAATATTTAATTTTACAATTGTAGTGATAATAATCATAGTTATTATCACTAAATTCTACATTTGTATTATTTAAATAATCATTTAATAATTGAATAATTTCAAAATCAGATTTATGTTTAAAATTTTCAATCCTTTGTTTTGCTCTAATTAAAGCATGATCAGTTATAATAAATTTATTTTTTTGATAATAACTCATTTTCTTTGATTATTCCATTTAATCCATGACGTAAAATATTAATTCCTAATGGGTTATTATTATTTCAAGGTAAAATAATATCTACTTGAGACTTTAAAGGTTCAATAAACGCTTTATACATTGGACATACTGTTTTTCTTCATTGTTCAATAATAGAATCAATACTTCTTTGACGTTCTTTAGTATCTCTTAATATTCTTCTAATTAAGCATTCATCCATAGGTGTATCAACAAAAATTTTTAATAATGCCATATCGTTTATTTCTTTATTATATAAAGCATATATACCTTCAAAAATAATAACATCTGCAGATTCAACTTTTTCAAATTCTTTAAGTCTTTCATATTTTACATAGTCATATAAAGGTAACATTGTTGGTTTAAAATTCATTAAAGTGTTAATATTATCAATTATTAAATTTCAATCAAATGAATTTGGATGATCATAATTTAATCCATTATTTTTAATATATAATGAATCTTTATAATAACGGTCCTGATTTACAATTAAACATGATAAATTGTTTGGTAATGATTTTAAAATTTCGTTAGAAACAGTTGTTTTTCCACTTCCACTTGGACCATCTACTAAAATTAATATTGGTGTATTGATTCTATTAATCATATTATTAATTATAATATTTTTTTCAAATATTAATATTATTCCATTTTATTTTTAAACTATTATAAAAAATATCCACTTGATTATTAACAAGCGGATATTTTCAATAATATTTATTAATTAATATTCATTATTCTTTTTTAGAATGTGTTCTAGTACATAATATTCTAATGATAAAGATTATGAAACTAATTACATAACCAATTCCAGAAATTACAAATATACCAAATGCAATATATCATGCAATAGAAATGTTTGAAAGATCAAAATAATTTGACAAACTACCATTGATATATTTATATCCATCAACAAATAATAATGAATTATTGTCACCAAATGTAATCAATTCAGGTCTATTAACTAATGCAATAGCAATTAAAATAATTGAAGATACAGTCATTGGAGTTATATATTTTAAAAGTGCATTTCTTCTTCCAAGTTTATATGATGCATGTCTAATTGAAGAAAGAATTATTATAGTTAAGATTAAAGTTAATGCAATTAAACAAATTAATAAAAAACCTCAATTAGTAATTTGTTGATCAGGATTAATTTTTCCATCAGCTATATTTCAAATACCAAAATTATCTCATCCATTTCCTAATTTAAGAGCATCATTTCTAGGAAACAATGTAAAAAGAAATGTACCAGCAAAAGTAGCAAAATTTAACACATAAAGAAATACTAAACTAATTTTAGCAAATAATGCTGCCACTCTTTGACCACCACTAGCATGTGCCATATTATTTTTTTCCTTTCATTTTTTTCTTTTGTTTTTTTATTAATAATTTTTCTTGTTTTTTTTGTTCTTGTTTTAATTGTTTTGCAAGTTGTTTATCATCTTTTTCTTTAATAGGCTTAATTCAAACCATTTCTTTATTAACATCAACTTCGCCATTTATTACAATAGTTCTTTGACGATTATTTTTGTTAATTTTTTTATAAACAACCTCACATTCAATTCCACGTTGAGGATCAATAATTTGCGTTTTAGGATTTTTAGTTGTAAATAATACAACATATAATTCTGCTGGTTTTTTTCTTTTTTGAATTTTTCACTTTTCTTTTTCAAATTTATATTGATCAAGATTAGTTTTTTTAAGATTTTTTAAAAATTCTTTTTGCTTTTTAAAATCAGGATTTTTAGGATTAGTTATATCTAATCTTTTTACAACATATGAATCAATAATTTCTTTACCAAATTCATTTGTATCTCTTAGATGTTTTTTAATTGTTAATCAAACTTCATCCGCTTCATCTTTTGATTTTAATCTATTACCAGACTTACTACTATTTGGGTCATTTCCTTTTTTCTTTTTAAAAATAAAGAAAATTATAAAACCAATAGGCAAAATCAATAACAATACAAAAAACAGATTGTTATTTCCCATTATTGTTTTTCCTCCAAAAAAACAATTTATAAATATTTTTAATATAAAAACAATATATATTATAATATAAAAACAAAAATATTAATTATTATCTTTTTTAGAAAATATAAATAAAATGAAAATTATTTTTATGGGCACCCCAACTATTGGGCAAAAAGTATTACAAGCACTAATTGACTTAAACAATGAAATTGTTGGTGTAGTTTGTCAACCTGATCGTTTATTTAACAAAAAAAAACAAATAATATTTTCTCCTGTAAAAGAATTAGCTATAAAAAATAATTTTTTAATTTTACAACCAAATAATGTTAATGATATATATGATCAAATTAATGAATTAAAACCAGATGTCATTATTACTTGTGCATATGGACAGTTTATTAGTGATAAGATTTTAAACATTCCAAAATATGGTTCATATAATATTCACGCATCATTATTACCTGAATTAAGAGGTGGTGCTCCAATACATTGAGCGATTATTAATGGACAAACACAAACTGGAATAACAATTATGAAAATGGTTAAAAAAATGGATGCTGGTAATTACTTTTATCAAGCTAAATGTAATATTGAACAAAATGATACTTATGATAGTTTATATAATAAATTATCACAATTAGCATATGATTCATTAATTAATAATTGAGATAAATTAATTAATCAAAAATTTAAAGAAATGGTCCAAAATGAGTCTCAAGCAACGTATGGATATAATATTAAAAAAGAGGATACAATTATTAATTTCAATTTAAATGCAAATAAAATTTTAAATTTAATTAGGGGTTTATATTCTAAACCAATGGCTTTATGAATTTATAATGATTTATCAATTAAGGTAACTCATGCATTTATTTCAAATCAAAAATCAAACTTGAAACCTGGTACAATCACAAAAATAGATAAATCAGGTATATATATAGCTACAAAAGATTATGATATTGTTTTTAATGAAATTATTTTACCAAACAAAAAACCATTAAAAGTTTCACAAATTATTAATGGCAAAAATATTTTTATGTAGGTAAATAATATGAAAAAATCAAAATATGTAACTAAATATGACTATATAAATTATTTTGTTAAACAACCTTCAATGTGATTTTTTAAAAATAGCGAAATTGAAGCCAAATATAAATCGGAATATGAATATTATTCAAAACTTAAAAAAAAATCAATAGTTGTTGATGATGAATTAGATGAAGAAGATGAATATGAAGACGAACCAATAGATTCATATAATTTGTATCGTGAATATTTAGAAGAATTATATGATGTTGATACTAAAAATTATTTAATGGTTCAAGGAAATATAATAGATAGAACTTGTAAACAATTTATATATGATTCATATAAAAATGAATATGAATATTTAATTAAAGAAAAATTTATTAAACATGATTTTGATGATTATAAAATCACATTAGAAGAAAATGCAAATCAAACTTTACAATTAATTCATGAAAATAAATATATAATAATTTTTCAACCAGCATTTATTAATCATGAATTAAAAATTGCTACTAAATGTGATAGTTTAGTAAAAATTGATAATGATATATTTATAATTGAAACAAAAGGTACATCTACTGCAAAATATCATCATATATTAGATTTAATGTTTCAAAAAAAAGTAATTGAACATGTTTTAAATGATGATTATTCTTTAAGTTATAAATTATGTTTAGTTAAATATGAAAAATTAATGAAAAAAAAGATTTCATATATAATCAGTGATACTATAAATTTAAAAAAATCTGTATCAATTAGTAAAAATAAAAAAAATTTAGACATTGAATCTAAACAACAATTAAAAATTGGAGGTAAATATTCTTATACAAAAAATAATGGTGAAATTGTTAATGTTGATGAATGTTTAATTGATGATGTTTTAAATTTAAACTTTGACGCAATTCATCATTTAAAAGATGAAGCAAAGGATACAATTATTGATTTAAATGATAATTTTAAGAATGTAATAAACCAATTATGAAATGTTAAAAATCAATTAAATGATGATAGTGTTCCAAATGGTTTTGAACCAAATTCTAATGATAAAAATAAATTTAAAGATACTGATATGTGAGCACAATTAAGAAAACTATATTATGTCAAAGGATATGATATTTTTAAATATAGTGGAAATGTAATAGATTTTAATCAATCGAATTTACAAAAAATTTATGAATTGGGGAAAAATAAGCAATATGATGTAGAACCTTTCTTAAGATATATTAATAATAAAAATCCATTATCTGCTGAAAAAAATAAAAAAAGATTTTTATTAAATAATGAAGATTTTGTAATTAATAAAGAAAGATTTAATAATTTATTAATAAAAATAAAACCTAAAAAAGTTTATTTTGATTTTGAATCAATTAATCCTGCAATTAGAGTTGTTGATAATTCGTTACCATTTACACAAGTTATTACACAAAATTCTTATATTATTCAAAATGATGAAAATATAGACAATTTAGTATGTAATAATATGATGATTGATCCAAATGAAATTGATGTAAACTGATTTAAAAAAATTATTGATGCATTATATATGGGTGAAGAATATAGTTATATTGTCTATAATAAACATTTTGAATCAAATAGATTAATTGAAATGAGTAATTTTATTCGTGAAGATGAATATTATAATAAAGTATCTACAATTAACAAAAATATTTTTGACCTAGCAGACTTTTTTATGCTTAATAGTAAACAAAATGATGCTTGCTTAATAAAAGAATTAAATGGTTTTTATTCAATTAAAAATATTTTACCTTTAATCCAAAAATATGAACCTAAAATTTTTAAAAAAACAAAATGTAAGGATTATAAAGAATTAAATATAGGAAATGGATTAGTTTGTCAAGAAAAAACTATGAATAGATTTTTTGGTATAACTTCAGATGAAGAATGAGATCAAGTGGTAAAAGAATCAAAAATATATTGTGAAAATGATGTTCGTGCTATGATCGCGGTGGAATTATTTATAAGGGATTTTTTAAGTAATAAATAATTTATTATTATTTAAGTTATAATTATTATGTCATTACAACATAAAGTGTGAACCGTGTCAGGTTAGAAATAAAGCAGCACTAAACAATTTTTATGTGTGTAGTGGCATTTTTATTTAAAAAATAAATTTACATAATTTTATATTCTTGATATACTTAATATTAGAAATGGTGGTGAATATTTTGTCAAGAAGTATTATTGTTGAAGATAATGATGTTGAAAAAGCATTAAAAAAATTTAAAAGAATTGCTAATGAAACTAAAAGAGATACTAAACGTCATGAATATTATTTAAGACCTGGTCTTCGTAAAAAAGAAAAATCTAAAGAAGCTAGAAAATATAAAACTTATAATTAAAAATAAAAATAAGATTAGTGATTTACTAATCTTTTTTATTACTAATTACTTTTTTCTCAAATAAGATCTAAAAATAATTTAGGGTCTAAATTATTAAAACATACTTGATATAAAATGTTAAAAAAAGGTAAATTTAAATTTAAAATATATTTCTCATACATATTTTTCAATGTGTTATAGCCTTCTACAGTTTTATTTTTAGAATTTTCTAATGTTTGTTTTAACCCATTTTTATATATTGATTGACCAAAACAAAAATTTCTAGATAAAGTACTGTTGCAAGTTAAAAATATATCCCCAATACCAAAATAATTAATTAAATCACTATTTGAATTTTGAAAAGATCAATTAATTATTTTTTGAATTTCTTGTATTCCCATTGTTAAAAATGCTGATTGAGTGTTCTGAGATTGATTGATTTCAGAAATTATTCCAAAACCAATTGCAAGAACATTTTTTAAACTACATGATAAGGTAACAATATCCTCATTTTGATATGGAATCATTTTGAAATAATAATTATTAAATAACATTTTAATTTCATTACAAATGTTTAAATCATTACATACGATATTAACAATAGTTTTATCCTTATTAATAATTTCATCTGCAAATGAAGGACCGGCAATTAAAGCATAATTTTTAATTAAATTATCTTTTAAGAATAAATCAGAAAAATTGTTTGATTGTGATTTTATATTTAATCCCTTTGAAGAATTAATAACAATCATGTTTTTATTTAAATAAGGTTTAATTTGATCATATACATCATATAATGCAGTCGATGGGGTACATAATAAAATATAATCGTAATTAATTTTAAATGCATCACAATAATTACTAAAACATTTTTTAGGTGCATCGATTTTTTTGTTTGGAAATAATGGATGTTTATTATTCATTAATGAATTTATAATTTCCATATTATTAGAATAAACATAAACATTATGATCGTTATTAATTAATATTTGTCCTAATGCTGTTCCAAAAGCTCCTGAACCAATTATTAAAATATTTTTTTTAGTCTTCATTTTTAGCCTTTCAATATAATGTTACAGGAATTTTATCAAGTCCAAAAGCTATTCTAATTTTATTTTCAATATATCTTGCATAACTAAAATGTAAAAATTTAGGATTATTGCAAAATATTACAAATGTTTGAATTTGACTTTGAACTTGAGTTGCATATGATATCTTTAACCTACCACCTTTAAAAATAGGAGCCTCTTGCAACATTTGTGAATTTAAAATAATCTCATTTAATAATGAATTATTAATTTTAATATTTATTTGTGATTTTATTTCATTTAAAGTATCAAAAATAGTATTTAATCTGCTTTTGTTTTTTGCACTAATAAAAACTATTGGAGCTCAAGATAAATATTTAAATCTATTTTTAATTTTTTTAATATATTCATTCATTGTATAATTATTTTTTTGTAATGAATCTCATTTGTTTACTACAATAATTGTTGGAATATTTGCAGAATATGCTAAACCTCCAATAACTTCATCTAATTCACTAAACTCATTAGATGCATCAAGCATAAATAAAATACAATTAGAATATTTTATAGCCATTTGAGCTCTTAAAACTGCATATTTTTCAATATTTTCAGTTATTTTACCTTTTCTTCTAATTCCAGCAGTATCAGTAATGGTAAAATTATTTCCATTATAAACAAAATTTGCATCTATACTATCTCTTGTTGATCCGGCAATTTCGCTAACAATAACTCTTTCTTCATTTAAAATTGCATTAACTAAACTTGATTTACCTACATTTGGTTTGCCAATAACACAAAAACGATAACCAAAATCATTTTTTAAATCACTATTTAATGTATCATATTTGATTATTTCATCTAATAAATCACCAACACCAATACCATGAGAAGAAGAAATGAAATATGGTTTACCAAAACCTAATGAATAATATTGATTAATATTATTTCTAATTGATTCTTTTTCTGATTTGTTTACAACTAGAATTACTTTTTTGTTTTTAGGAATTTTTTTTAATTTTTTAGCTACAAAATAATCATCATGATTAACACCATTTAGTCCTGAAACCATAAACAAAATAACATTTGCTTCTTGAATGGCAAAATCTACTTGATTATTTATATTAGTTTGAAAATTTAATTGCGAATTTTGTATACCACCAGTATCAATAATTTCAATTTTTTTAGTTAATCATTCAAAATAATCATAAATACGATCACGTGTAACACCTGGTTGATCATCAATTATTGATTTTTTCTTTTTTATTATTCTATTAAATAACGTAGATTTACCTACATTAGGTTTTCCAACAATTGCTACTGTTAACATAATATATTAATTTTACAATAAAAATTAATATTAATCATTGTTGGAAATAGTTATTAATTCATAAAAATGTTTTAATGCTAATTTACGTTTTAAAAAATATGATGATTGACAATATGGTAATTGTGAATAATGAATATTATCAATATACGTTAATTTAATAATATTCTTTTCATCTTCATTTAATTGTTCCAAAACTTTATCCATTAATAATAAAAAATCTTTCATTTGTTCATATTTTTTATTATCAATCATAACACTATAATTATTATCGTTTAGATAACCTAATGAGCTATTTAATAAATTTATATTATCAACTTGAAATTTATAACTTTTATATATTGAAAAAATTTCTTTTGCTTTTTTTGCTAATTTTATATAATCCATATTTTGCTCCAAACATATTAAAATATATTACCCATAATTTATTTTTGATTATGTTTTTTTTCTAAAATTATTACAAAATAAAATTTTGAGCATAAATATATTTTTAGTCATTATTTAAATATGATGAAAAATAAATCATATGTTAAATATAATGAATGAACATTATTTATATTATTTATATGCATAATAATTATTTTTTATGCAATTAAATCACCATTTTATTTAATTATTTTTATACCAATATTCATTGATTTTTATATTCATAAATATCGTTGAAAAATAAAACTAATAATTTTAATAAGTTTTGTTTTATTTTGCCTATTTACATATAATTTAAATTCAAATATAAATATATTAAATAAATGACTTGACACTACACGATTTTATAATTTAAGAACATATGCAATTCAAGTTGTAGAAAACAAATATACAGATCAAAATTCAATTGAATTTATTAAATTAATAATGTTTAATGAAAAAAATTATTATGCAAATGTATATAACAACATATCTACACTTGGAATTACATATATATTTGTAGTTTCAGGATTACATATTAGTTTGATGTTATACCCAATTAATAAAATATTCAAAAATAACCAAATAGGTAATTTTATATCAATATTAATTTGTCTTATATTAAGTTATTTTTTAAAATTATCTATTAGTATACTAAGAATATTAATTTTTTATATTTTAAAATTTATATTTAAAAATAAATTCAATAATATTGAATTAACTATTTTTAGTGGCTTTATATTAATTTTTTTATTTAATAAAATAATATATTCATATTCATTTATGATGTCATATTTATGCACATTATTGATTATGTATTTATCAAAATGAATTAAAAACAAATTTTGATTATATTTAGATATTAATATATTATGTTTTTTAATAACTATACCATTTATATTGAAAATAAATAAAAATATAAATATATTTATATTTTTCTACAACATATTATTTAGCAATATGATTGTATTTTTATATATTTGATTAATTATTTTTACATATTGTCCATTTCTAATATTTGTTAATCAAAATATAATTAATTTTTTATTAAAAATAATTGATTGATGTGTTATAAGTGCATTTTTTATAAGCATAAAAAGAACATATAATTGATCAAACTCTATGTATTACACTTTATTTTTATCATTATTTATAATGATAAATTCAAATCAAAACAAAAAAATAATTTAAAGTAATGTTTTTTAGTGTATTATTATATTGTATTTGTGTAGGAAAGTGGGACAAAGTGTGCTATTAGGAATTTATGAACATTCTTTAGATACTAAAAATCGTCTTACATTACCTTCTAATGTTCGAAAGAATTTTGATCAATTTGTTATTTTATCTATTGGGATAGACAAATGTATCGAAATTAGAACGCCAGAAAAATTTAAATCTTATACAAATACATTGCAAAAAATAGGTATTTCAAAAGAAAAATATCGTTCTTTATTGAGAACTGTATTGGGTAATTCATTTGAAGTACAAATCGATAACTCAAATAGAATATTAATACCTTCTATAATATCTAATTATTGCAACTTAAATAAAAATGTTGTCTTAATTGGTGTAGATGACAAAATGGAAATATGAAGTGCTGATATCTACAATAACGATAAACGCAGAAATGATATTAATGTACTTAGTAGTGTTTTTGAAGAATTAAACGATTTAGACGATGACAAGTAATAATCATATAAGTGTTTTACTTGAGTTGTTAATTGATTCATTAAACATCAAACCTAATGGTATATATGTAGATATGACATTAGGCCGTGGTGGACATTCTGAATTAATACTTTCAAAATTGTCTAAAAAAGGGAAGTTGATTGCCATAGATCAAGATAGTGAAGCTATTGATTTTTCAAAAAAGAAATTCATGAATGATAATAGGATTACGATTGTTAAAAACAACTTTACGAATCTTAGAAGCATTCTTTCAGATCTAAAAACAGATTTGGTTGATGGCATAATTATGGATCTAGGTGTCTCAAGTCCACAATTAGATAATTGATATCGAGGATTTAGTTATAATTTAGACGGTCCATTAGATATGAGGATGGATCAAGATCAAAAAGTTACTGCAAAAGATATTATTAATAACAGTGATGCAAAAACTTTATATTACATTTTTAAAACTTATGGTGATATTAAAAAACCATCTAATGTGATTAATAACATTATAAGATATCGTCAAAAAAAACCTATTGAAACAACGTTGGAATTAGTAGAAATAATAAAAAATAGCATTTCCAAAAAGGAATTATATTCAAAAAAACATTTTGCTAAAACTTATTTTCAAGCAATTAGAATTGCTGTGAATGATGAGATAAATATATTAAAAAAAACAATTAATATAGCAGCACAATGCTTAAAAAAAGATGGTGTGTTGTCAATAATATCTTTTCATTCATTAGAAGATAAAATTGTTGTGGATCAATTTAAAGAATTAAGCAAAAATTTAATTCCAGTTGAAGTACCATTATTATCAAATATTCAAAAATATAAAATTTTGAATACTAGAGCAATCTTACCCTCTGAATCTGAATTGCTCAATAATAGTAGGTCACATTCAGCAAAATTGAGAAGCATTAAAAAAATGTAAAATTATATTTTCAGAGAATATAATCTTACATTCTAAACTAAACATAGTTATTTTATAACATTTTAATTAACTTGAATAATTTTTAGATAATTGTTTTAATAAATATTAATATGTTATTTTTATTAAAATATGATTTCAATTTTTCCTATATCTTATAAAGATATAGGTTTTTTTATTTTTATAGATATTTCTAATATTAACATTAAAATAATATTGTAAAATTAATATATATGTTTATGGAAATTTTAAAAACAATTGGTTGAATTTTATCATGACCTTTTGTTGCAATAATTTGTTTAATTCAATTTTATAGTTGTAGTATTGCTGGAAAAAGATACAGCAAAGATTTTAGTTGTGCTACTGATGAAGAACGTTATGATAAAGTTAAAAAATTTTTAAAATTTTTCTTTTATTGAAAAAATATAAAAATCGAATTAGTTGGAAAAGAAAAATTAGATAACAAAATAATGTTATTTATTGCTAATCATAAATCTAACATTGATCCTATTGTGTTGTTGAAATTATCATTAGATTATGAAATTCCTTACTTAAGTTTTTTATCAAAAATTGAATTAAAAAAAAGTATGTTTGCTAACTTTGCTTCTCTAATCGATACTATATACATTGATAGAAATAATTTACGTTCAATAGTTCAAACATTAAATGAAGAAATTTCTATGATTTCTGATAAAAAACATTCATTATGTATTTTTCCTGAAGGAACAAGAATCAAATCTGAAAATGAATTTGGTGAATTTAAACCCGGTGCACTTGAAGTTGCTTATCAAACATATTTAACCATTCAACCTATTGTTATTTATAATTCACTAGGTGTTTTTGATAAAGGATTACAAAACAAAAAAATAAAAAAAACTATTTATATTTCAATAATGAATAAATATTTACCTCAAGATTATATAAACACTGATAAGGTTTTGTTCATGAATAAATTGCAATCATTAATGTTTGATGAATATAACAAAATTAAATTGAAGGTAGAAAAAAATGAATCAATATCAAAATAGCAATGAATATGAATTTAGTTTTTTAAATCATAATTTAGAAGAAAAATACTCTTTAGAAGTTTTATTAGAATTAATTAATAAAAAGAAAATTCAAATAAACGAAATTGATATTTTTGATTTAACTAATCAATTTTTAGAATATGTGAATAGTACAAAAAACAAAGTCTCATTAGATGTTTATAGTGATTATACAAGAATGTCAGCATATTTAATTGAATTGAAAACAAGAATGATGTTACCAAATTCAAATGACTCTTATAATAGTTATAAATTATCAGTTGAACAAGAAAGAGAATTATTAATCAAAAAATTACTTGAATATCAAATGTATAAAAAAATAATTCCCGTTTTAGAATCATATAAAAATAGAAGAAGTTTAATGTATGATAAATCACCTGAGGATTTTGATGATTTTTTACCGAGTGACATTCCATATGAAAAATTACCTAAAAAAATTAATCCAATAAAATTAAAAGAAGCATTTGAATTATTGTTAAATAAAAAATATATAAAATTTCAACAAACAAAAAAAATTGACTTACATATATCTAATAATGAATATTCTATTGAACAAATTATTTACGATTTAATTACTTATTTATACAACAAAAGTGAATATAAATCTACTTTAATTGATTTTTTTAAATCATTAGAGATATTCAAACAAAATATTGATTATTATTGTATGCTATTCTTTGTTATTTTATCTTTATTGCATCATGATGATATTGTAGTTGAAGAAACTGAAAATAATTTAAACATTCAATTAAATAATCAAAAAATTAAATCTAATAATATGATTGATGAATTTATTAAATCAATAAAAGAAAATATAAATGAAAGGTAAATTATGATTGATACTAACAAAACAATTAACAATGATCTAAATTTAGATGATGTTGATTCAAAAGATGAAGAACTTGAACAATTAAGTGCAAAACAAGAAGACTTAGATGTTGATTCTGATTCTAATTTAATTCAAAATGTTAAAGAATTTTTAAATAATACTGAAAATGATTTTGGTAATTACTCTGTAATATATAATGAAAAAAACAAATCAACTGATGAAAAATATTCTAAATTAATTGAAGATACAAAAATATCAAAACATAAACATGTTGCTAATAATGAAATATTGAATAAATTAGATGATATTTCAAAATTTGAATTAGAAAGAAATAAACTATCTGATGAATTTTATTACAATGATCAAACCATCAATATTAGTTATATTAGATCTTTAATTGAAGCAAGTTTATATATTGCAGGTAGTAATTGTATTGCTATCAATGATATTCGTAAAATCATTAATTTACCAATTAAATTATTGAATTTAATTATTGATGAAATGAGTGAATATTACAAAAAAAATGAAAATTCTGGTTTACTATTAGTTCATTATGGAAATAAATATAAATTTGTAACTAAAGCTATTTATAATGACAAAATAGGAATACTATTAAATCAAAAAACTAAAAAACCATTATCTGATAGTGTTATTGAAACATTATCTATTATTGCTTACAATCAACCATGTACTAAATCTACTATTGAAAAAATCAGAGATAAAGACTCTACAAATGCTATTGCAAGATTGGTTGAATTAGATTTAATTAGTGCCGATGCTAAATCTGATGCAATTGGTAAACCTTGATTATATACAGTTACTCAAAAGTTTTTTGATTTATTCGGAATTAAATCATTATCTGAATTACCTATTTTAAACCGTGATATGAAAAATTATGATGAAAATAATCAAAATCT
>CASDOM010000031.1 GCA_949282435.1 uncultured Ureaplasma sp. | reverse complement strand
TATTAATTTCTGGATGTTTTTTAAGATTGTATTTATATACATTTATTAAAGTTACATATAAAATAGTAATCAATTTATCATACATAATTAGTTTTATATGTATTAATAAATTTATTAAAAAACAATATAATTTATACAATAATAAAATTAACAAATATGGAATTTTGTTTCAACTTTTAAATTCTAAAAAATTTTTATTCTCAATTAATTAAAATTTTTGTATTTTTTAAATTACATTTTTTTTAATTATTATTGAGGTTTTATGCAAAATTTATATAAAAATATTTTTAGATATTTATTTAAAAATAAATTCATCACATTATCATTATCTTTTTTTATATTTTTAATTATTACTATATTATCTTTGTTTACTGGAATTAGTAATACTATGCAAAATAGTTATGATTCTCTTGTAACAGAATATAATTTACATAATATTGTTATATATGATAATTGATCTAATAATCTTGGTGATTCACAACAAAAACAAGATGAATTTTATAGTCAATTAAATGATTTAGGTGTTTATTATCGTCAATACAAATCTATTAATGTATATTCATCAACAACACAGGATACAACCAAAATTATTAAATATGAAAATGATTATACTGTAGATCAACTTGATGTTTTTGAACAATATGGCTTACCATTAAATTCAAATAATCATTATTCATTACCATCTGGATTTGATTTTGAATCTATTATTGAGAATGCAAGTGTAAAAGATGAAAATGGTATTTTTTTAACTAATTATGATAACATTTTTGCAAGACAATTATTAGTTTATTTTTTAGCTAATGCATCATGAAGTGGAACAAATAATTTTGAAAAACCTTTTGATGATGTTTTAAATTATATGTATGATACTAATAATAATTTTGATCCATTAAATCCAACTTCAACGGATTTAAATACTACATTTAGAAATAGTATTACGAAAGTTCAAGGATATATCAATTCTTTTTTAGATTCAAATAACACAAATTATCAAATACCTTTAATAAAAGGAAGTAGAATTACTTTTGGATTTCAAAAATTAAACAATAATATTCCTTTATATGCCAATTTTGATGATCCATCAAGTAATTTAGCTATTGTTAGTCCTAATTGATTACATACAAACAATAAAGAAGTATTACCATTTAGTGAATTTATAAATCAAATTGGTTATTCTAATAATTTATCTTATAATCCAAATCCTACTAAAATTAATCAATTACCAAAAAATATGTCTAGTGATTTAAGTGGTTGAATAAATAATTTAGATGACAAATATAAAGTTTATGCTAATTCAATTCCATATATCATTGTGGGGAGTGGAATTACTCCTGATATGATGTTTCCTATTGTTTCTTTTGATTTAATTGTTCCAAATCCTACTAGCGAAGCAATTGTATATACAAATAATAGTGGATACGAAAGAGCAAATTTTTCTTTTCAATCAATGTATCATGAATCATATATATTATCAAAATATAATGGTAAATTAAGTCAATCAGAAATATTAACTAAAATTAAAAATTTAGTTAGTCAATATATGTCTTGACCATCAAATATTAATGCAGTTTATTGATATAATGATTCTTCAAATACAATGTCACCAGTTACTTCTAGAGTAATTTTTATAACTCAATTATTAGATACAATTAATGGTGTAACATATGCATTAAGTTTATTTATTTTGATTTTATTATTAATTGCATTATGTTTATTTACAACTAAATATATTAGTAATAATAAAAATATTATTGCAATTTTAATATCAAATGGAATTAGTAAATTGAAAATAATTTCAAGTATGTCTCTAATTTCAGTTTTAATATCTGTATTTTCAATTCCATTAGGATATTTTTTGGGTCTTGGATTGCAACCATTGCTTTATCATACTGTATTTGAACAATATTGATTAATACCTATTAAATTTAATTTCTTTGATCCAAATTTATTTTTTCCAATATTAATTGTTCCAACAGTTATATTTATTTTGATTATTTTTATATTTGCTGCATATTTATTAAGAAAAAATGTAATTCAATTATTAAAAGAAGATCAAAATATTGTTTTAAGCAAAACTACATTATTTTTTAGATCTTTATTTAATTTTGCACCAATAATGACTAAATTTAGAGGTTCAATTGCATTTAATTCGGTATCTAAAATTTTATTTTTAACCCTTACTACAACTATCTTAGCAGTTTCTTTTTCGTTTATTACAAGTAGTGCAAATCAAATATCAACAGCATATCAATATGAGTTAAATACTAATAAGTCAGCATATTCATTAGAATTATTGACTCCTACTGTTCAAGGTGGACAATATTATGGTGTAAATACAAACAAGGCTGGTCAATCATTAATTGGATCTAATGATTCATTAGTGGCACAAATTGATTATTCTTCATCCTCAAATTATAAAAATGCTTGAAATAATCTACCATTATTCCATGATTATTCATTAATGCATTGGTCTAGTAGTGAATCATCAAGTGCATATACAAAAAATATTATTTATTTAAAAAATTTAGTTCAAATTTTCCCAATTTTAGATATTCAATTTGGAACGGGTTCATTAGGTAGCAATCCATTTGAAATAATGTTAAACATTGCGCCTGTTAATCAAATTAATGCATTATATAATTCTATGGTCGAACTTGCTACTCGTCTAATGAGTGATATGAGACCTTATGACCAATCGTATTTATTTAAATTTACATCATCTAAAACTGGTTATATAACTCCATCTGCATCTAATTCATTTAATTTTCCTCAAACTTGAGCAATTATGAATATTGATGAAAATGATCCATCAAATTGAGCTTTAAATTATAATAATGATGCAAATGTTGGTGTATTAAGTGCTCCTGAGATTAATGGCTTAAATTCATTAACAATTGATCAAATTGCCAGCTTAGATCCTAACGAACTAGTAAAAATTATTAATGATGCATATAATACTTATAATTCAGCTACATCAACTGAATTAATTAATTTACCAAATACTGATCAACAAAAATTTGATATAAAATACTATCCAAATTTGTTTGATAATAATACTATTAGTAATATTAGAATTGAAAACAATTGTGTTTTATTTGATGTTGATACTACATTGAATACAACTAAATATTTAATGACTCCAAGAAGTTTATTTATTAAATTATTTTATAAATCTGTTGATATTAGTAATTTATCACAAGATGCCATAATTAATCAAATAAATACTGCTCAATATTTTGCTGATCCATTTAGTATTAAAGACAATAATCTTTTAAATTATACATATTATCAAAAAAACACTTCAAATATGACCCAAGGTTTGTTATCAATTCCAATGCGTATGTCTATTAATTATATTAATTATGTTTTACGTATGTATAGAGATCCTGCTTATCAATCATTATATTTTAGATGTTTATATAATCAAATTTTATTTGATCAAGACACTGATGAACCATATGTGTATATAAACGGGATTAATAATAATAATAATATCGTTAAAATAACTGGTATTGTTGAAAATTCAAAATTCATTAATTTATATGATAATAAAAATCATTTAATTAATAATTTGTTATTTGATACTTCGATTGACAATCCACTTATTATTAATAATTATGCTGCTGAATATTTTGACTTAAATGTTGGAGATAAAATAACAATATCTGTACAAAATTCTGTTTATAGATGTTCATTAGAAACTAATTCAGTAATTAATTATTTAGAAGGTGTGAGTGATCAAATTAAATATGATACTTCTAATATTCATGATGTTATATATACTGTTGTTGGTATTAATAATACTGGTAAAGATGTTCAAATGTTTACTAATATTAATAGTGCACAAAACGCACTGGGATTATCTACACAATCAAATTATGAAAATAATGAAAATCTTATAATGAATAACCACTATAATTCTTTTGGTGGTTTCAATGGTATATTTACAAGTAATTATAATAATTTATTGTTATATCAAACATTATCTTTATATTCATTAAGTGGATTATATCCGGCTATTGATTCGTGAGAGGAATCAGCAACACTATTATCATTATTAAAAAATACATTAAATGATTCAAATGAAATCAATTATATTGCTAATGCCTTTAGCATAAGTGTTGATGATTTAACTAGAATTTGAAACAATAATAAAACAGATAATTTTATTAATAAGATTAGAAATTTATATATTAATGTTTATGGATTAAGTTCTTTGAATGCAATATTTGAAAATGCAAATAGTGTTGAAATGTCTAAAATAATGTTTGACAAAATGTCTTTATTATATGATCAAATTTCAACTATTGTAGTTACATTATTAATGGTTTTAAGTTTAATATCAACATTATTATGCTCAACTATGTTAATTAATGATATGAATAAATTAATAGCCGTTTTAAAAACATTAGGATATGATGATAAAGAAAATGCAAAAAATATTGTGGCAGCATTTATTCCAATTTGATTATTATCATTAATGATATCTGGTCCTATTACATATTTTGCAGTTACTTTATTTAAAAAGTTTATATTCGTAAATTTATTATTATATTTATCAATTTCGGTTAATTGATTATCATTCTTTGTTATTCAATTGATTATTGGAGTAATTTTTTCTGGTATTTATTTATATAGCTTACAATATTTTAAAAAGAAAAATATCTTAGATACAATAAAATGATAAAATTAAGATAATAAAAATACAATGTATTTTATTACTTATGAACAAAATTAATATTTACAAAAAAAATGTTGATGTAGGTGATAATATAATGGTTCATGCCTACAAATTTAAAAGATGACTTTATAGAACATGAGAATATCCTAGAGTAATATTCAAAAATGATGACTATATAATTTTAGATATGACCAATTCTCATATTTTAACTAATGAAAAAAATTCTTTAAGAAGTTTTAATAGTCATATTAGCAAACCTACCTATTGATATTTTTTTAAAGATAAGTGATTTAACTTTATTATTACTGTCAATAAACATTATTACCCATCAGGTTATATTAATGTTGCTAGTCCTTGAATGTATGAAGAAGGTGCAATAAAATATTATGATTTTGATTTAGATTTTCGTATTAACTCTGATTTTTTGTGAAATGAAATTGATTTTAATGATTTTGCTGAAAATCAAGTTAAATTTAATTATCCAAATGAGTTAATTAATGCTATAAAAAAATCTGAAACAGAAATTATTAAATTGTTAAAAAGTAATTTTTTTCAAAACTTAATGTCAATGAATAATATTAAATATTTAGATAAATTATCACATAAGGGTTTAATATGAAACAGAAAATTGAAAGATTAGAAAAAACTGATGAAGTATCCAAATACTATGATGATTTAATTAAAACAATAAGTGATGAATGGATTAATAAAAATTATTCATTAGCAATTGAATTATTAAATGAAGAATTGAGTCAACCATATATTCCTTATGAATATGAACAATTAATGGAAGATATGTTATTTAGTTATAATCGTGAATTAAAACTAAATGAAATTGATTCTAAAATTAAAAATATGTCTATTGATGATATGATTGTGAATATTTTTGTCAACAATAAATTTAATGTATATTTGTTTGAATTATTTGTTGAAAAATTTGGAGACAATATTAATGAGTCCCATTTAAATATTATTCAATTATGATTATTATCAAAATACATTAGCAATACTGACAAATTTAGAATTTTAGATAGTCTTTATAATCTTGGTATTAATCATCAATTCAAATTTTATAATGCTAATATAAATCAAGAAACAATTATAAATAGTGTTGATTATAAATCTAATAGTTATATTAATGAATATAAAAAAGTTTATGATATTCTTTATGAAATGCACAATAAAGAACAAGTATTGTTTAATTTTGAAAATGATGTATTAGAATATTGTGCTCATTACTATTTTCCAACATTTCCTTTTAGTGGTTATAAAAATTTAGCAAATGCAATTTATCATGTTGTAAATAGTTTTATGGACAATCTTAAACTGAATTTTAATAAGTTAAATGATGATGAAAAAATTGTTTATAAAATTATTGAAATGTTTGAAGATAAACAAAATAATTTATAATAAATAATATAATTTAAATTTAAGTAGGGAAGATATGAAAATATTAGATGTTAAAAAAAATGAAAATAATCTTGATTTTGTTGTTGTCGTAGATTCAAAAGAATGAGAACAACAAATTCTTGAAACACAAAAAAAACTTGCTAAGAATGTTGATATTAAAGGATTTAGAAAAGGTAAAGTTCCTTTTGAAATGGCTAAAAAACATTTAAATATGTCAAGTGTAATTTCGCATAGTTTAGAAAAAATTATTGATCCAGTTAAAAAACAAATTGAAGAATCAAAAGAATTTGTTGAAGGAAAAGAAGTTTTAGTTGAAATTCCAAGTGTTAAAGTTAATAAAATTGATGAAAAAAATCTTGAATTAACATACACATACGATTATTATCCAACTGTGACTTTAAAAGATTATAAAAAAATCAAAATTGATTCAATTGAATTAAAAAAAGTAACTAATGATGATGTTGAAAATGAAATTAATAGAATTTTAAAACATCATAAACTTGTTACAACTAAAACTGATGGAAAATTAGCAAAAGGTGATGTGGCAATAATTGATTTTATTGGTTATAAGGATGGTGAAAAATTTTCTGGTGGTGAAGGCAAAGATTTTGAATTAGAAATTGGTTCAAATAAATTTGTTCCTGGTTTTGAAGATCAATTAATTGGTATGAATGTTAATGAAACAAAAAAAATTCAAATTAAATTCCCAAAAGATTATTTTTCAAAAGAACTTGCTAATGCAGATGTTGAATTTGATGTAACATTAAAAGAAATTAAATTAGTTGAATTACCTAAATTAGATGATGAATTTGTTAAACATGAAAACATTAAAGATGTTAATACAGTTGCTGAATTTAAAAAATTTATTAAAGAACAAATTCAAAAACAATATGATTTAAATTACAAAGATCAAATTACTAAAGAAATTATTAATTATATTATTTCTATTACTGAATTATCTTCATTTCCTAAATTTTTAGTAGATAGTCAAAAAGAAAGAATTATTCAATCTTTTCAACAACAATTAAGTCATCAAAAAATTACTATTGATAAATATTTACAATTATCTAATATTTCTAAAGAAGAATTTGACAAAAATATTGAATCAAGTGCCAAAGATTCATTAAAATATGGATTAGCTGCAGAACAAATTGCAAAAGAAAACAAACTTGAAATCACTGATAAAGAAGTTGATGAATATATCAATAAAATTAGTTTAATTTATAAAATTAGCTCTGATGATATTAAAAAACAATTAAATAACAATTTTGAACCATTAAAAGAACAATTATTAAATGATAAGATAATTGACAATCTTATTGAATGAAATCAAAAAAATATTAATAAAAAATAATCATAATAATTAGCACTTATTAAACAAGAGTGCTAATTTTTTATTTTTTATGATAACATAATAATATATTTATATAAAAAGAAGGTATTTTTGTGAAGAAATCTAACACATTATCATTATTAATTTCAAAAGCACAACCACTTTTACCAGATGTAGAAATTCAATTAATTTTTGCACGTAAAAATACTATTGAAATTTTAACTAAAATTATTGAAAATAATTCTGAATTTATTTTAGTAAAACAAAAAAATATTAATGTTGATAATCCATTATGCAAGGATATAGAAACAATAGGTACAATTGCTAAAATTAAAAAATTTAAATATGATGAAGTTAAAAAAGAATATTTAGTAACAATTGTTGGTTTAAAAGCTGTTAAATTAAATTTTTCAGATGAACAATTAAATAGTCCTGTTACTAATGAAATATCATATGAAATATTAGTTCAAAACAATGAATTGTCTGAAGAAAATATTTTATCAATTGCTGAAAATATTAAATATGCACAAGATAATAATTTGGTTAAATATCAAACTCAATTTAATAAAGCAATAAGCTTAAATTTTGATATACCTAAAAATCATCAAAAAATAATTCATAATTTAATTTATGGTTTAGGTGCTGATAATTTTGATATTATGCAAAAAACACTTGAAATTAATAATTTAAATAGTAAATTAAAAATAATTCAAGAGTTAATTTTTAAAGATAAAGTTGATAAGGATATTAGCTCTGCTGTCGACAATCTTATTAATAAAAAAATGAATTCTAATCTTGGAAAACAACAAAAAGAATTTTATTTACGTGAACGTTTAAGATTAATTAAAGAAGAATTAGGTGAAATTAATAACCGTGAAGATGAAAGTGATAAAATTAGAAAAAAACTCGAAATTGATCCTTACCCAAAACATATTAAGGAGAAAATTTTAGCTGAATTAAGTAAGTTTGAAACAGCATTAAATTCTAACGAATCAGGTATTATTAAATCATATATTGATTGATTAATTTCATTACCATGATGACAAGAATCAACTGATAACAATGATCTAAATAATGTAAAAGCAATTTTAGATAAAAATCATTATGGAATTGATAAAGTTAAAAAAAGAATTATTGAATATTTAGCTGTAAAAATGAATAATCCAAAAGCTAAAGGTCCAATTATTTGTTTAGTTGGTCCTCCTGGGGTTGGAAAAACAAGTTTAGTAAAATCAATTAGTGAAGCTTTAAATAAAGTATATATCAAAGTTTCATTAGGTGGTGTAAAAGATGAATCAGAATTAAGAGGTCATCGTCGTACGTATTTGGGTGCAATGCCTGGTAGAATTATTAAAGGAATGAAAAAAGCTGGTGTTATTAACCCATTGTTTTTATTAGATGAAATTGATAAAATGAGTAGTGATCATCGTGGTGATCCTGCAAGTGCAATGTTAGAAATTTTAGATCCTGAACAAAATTCAAAATTTAGTGATAATTACATTGAAGAAGAATATGATTTATCAAAAGTAATGTTTATTGCTACTGCAAATTACTATAACCAAATTCCATATGCATTAATCGATCGTTTAGAAATAATTGAATTATCAAGTTATACTTCAATTGAAAAAAAGGAAATTGCTAAAAAACATTTAATTAAAAGAGTTTTAAGCGATGCTAATTTATCTGAAAAAGATTTTAAAATTAATGATGATGCGTTAGATTACATTATTAATTGTTATACACAAGAAGCTGGGGTCAGAGAATTAGAAAGAATGATTCAACAAATTGTTAGAAAATATTTAGTTGAATTAATGACTAATGAAAATGTACAAAAACCTTTAATTGTTACTTTAGATAATCTTCAACATTATTTAGGAAAGAAAAAATTTGATTTTAATGTTAAAGATGAAATTAACATCCCTGGTGTTGTAAATGGTATGGCATACACTTCTGCTGGTGGTGATTTATTACCTATTGAAGCAACTTATTTTAAAGGAAAAGGTAACATTGTTATAACTGGTAATTTGGAACAAACAATGAATGAATCAGTTAATGTTGCTTTGGGATACGTAAAAGCAAATGCTGAACGTTTTGGTATTAATTCTAATATATTTTCTGATATTGATTTACATATCCACGTTCCTAATGGTGGTGTTCCAAAAGATGGACCAAGTGCTGGTGTTACATTAACTACTGCCATCATTTCTGCTCTTACTCATATTCCTGTATCTACTAATATTAGTATGACTGGTGAAATTATGTTAAGAGGAAAAGTTGGTATCATAGGTGGTGTTAAAGAAAAAGTAATTTCTGCATATAGAGCAGGAGTAAGAGAAATATTTTTACCTAAAGATGATGAAAGATTTTTAGAAGATATTCCAAAATATATCTTAAAAGATATTAAAATTCATTTAATTAAAAATTATGATGAAATATATGATCTTTTATTTAAAAATAAAACTCCTATAATTATGAATGAAACTAATGTTCCTTTGCATTTAGCACAAAAAAATTAATAAGATTTTAGAACTAACATGAAAATTTATTTCGATATTGGTAATACTAATATTAAATATTTAGTGAATGATAAAACATATATTATTAAATTTAGTTTATTTAATTTTTTATGTTTGTTATTAAAATATCATAAAAATAAAATCATTATATTAAATACAAATAATAAATTTAAAAAAATTATTAAGTTTATTGTATCTATTAAACGTCAAAAAATGAATTTAATAGATCATCAACAATTAAATTCTATTGTTAATGTAAATCCTAATATAAATTTCTATGATGTAGGTTTGGATATATTAATTTCTTCATTATATTTTAAAAATGCATCTGGATTAATTGTTATAAATGGTACTGGATTAATATCAGTATTAGTTCAAAATGGTGTGATTAAAAATATAAGTTTATCACTTGGTGATTCATTAAAAATTAATGCTATTAATCATTTAATTAAAACTAATGAAAATGTAAATATAAATGATATTAGGGGAATTTCAAATGGTTCCTCAATTAGTTTAGGTATTTTTTTGAATATATATGGAATTATTGAATATTATCAAAAAAAATATCATGATTTAAATGTAATATTAACTGGTAATAATTTTTGAAATTATGACTTAAATAATTTTATATTTAACCAAAAACAAGTTAAATATATAGCTAATTTACCTTTAAAAATGTTAAAAACAATATTTTAATGATAATTAATTCATGTACTAAATTATAATTATATTAGGTTTCATTATTTAATTAAATTAATAAAGGGGTAAAATATGTCTGTAAATAAAGCAGAACTTGTAAAACAATTAAGAGCAATGACTAATGCTGGTATGACTGATTGCATTAAAGCATTAAATGAAACAAACAATAATTTAGATGAAGCTGCACAATGATTAAGAAAAAATGGATCTATCAAAGCTGCCAAAAAAGCAAATGCAATTGCTGCTGAAGGTTTATGTGTTGCTAAATTATCAAGTGATAATAAAAAAGTGGCAGTAGTAGAAGTTAACTGTCAAACTGATTTTGTTGCTAAAAATAATGAATTTATTAATTTCACAAATACTATTGTGGACACAATTTTAAATAATGCATCTACTAATGATGACATTAATAATTTATCAATTAATAACAAAAATATTTTAGTTGCTGGAGAAGATTTAACTGCTACAATTGGTGAAAAAATCGCTTTCCGTCGTGGAAAAATTTTAATAGCGAATGATAACCAAACAATTGGATTTTATACTCATATGAATAATAGAATTGCTACAGCAGTATTATTAGAAAATAAAGTAAATAATGAAGTAGCCAACAATGTTGCAATGCATATTGCTGCTATGAATCCAAAATATATAAATGATAGTGAAGTTGATCAAAAATGATTAGAATCTGAAAAAGAAATAATTTTAGAACAAACTAAATCACAAACTGATAAACCAATTGAATTTTTAACTAAAATTGTTGATGGTAGAGTTAATAAGTTATTAAAGGAAGTTTGTTTAGTTTCTCAACCATACGTTAGAGAACCTGGAATAACTATTAGTGAATACTTAAAACAAAATAATACTTCAGTAATTGCTATGGTTAATTTTGTTTTAGGTGAAGGTATTGAAAAAAGGGAATCTAATTTTGCTGAAGAAGTAGCTCAACAAATGTCTCAAAAATAATTAAGATGAATAAAATATCTATTTATTTTATTCATTTTTTTATACTATGAATGGAGGATATATGAAAAAAAGACTATTAATTAAAATCTCAGGTGCATATTTAAAAAATAATGAATCTACTTTTGATGTTGAAAAAATTGAAAATTTAGCTTTTCAAATAAAAGAAATATCTAAAAAATATCAAGTTGGAATTGTTGTGGGTGGTGGTAACATCTTTAGAGGTAATTTATCTAATTGCTGTTTGATTAACCAAAATGTAGGTGATCAAATTGGTATGTTAGCTACAATTATGAATGGTCTTTTTTTACAAGAAATATTTTTGAAAAATAATTTAAAAACAAAAGTATATTCTTCTATTAGTATACCTAAAATATGTGATGAATACAATTATAGAAAAGTAAATGAATCTTTAAATAATGATGAAATATGTATATTTGTTGCAGGTACTGGTTCTCCATTCTTTACGACTGATACTTGTGCTGCTTTAAGAGCATGTGAAATTAATGCAAATATAATTTTAGCCGGTAAAAATGGTGTAGATGGTGTTTATGATAAAGACCCAAACAAATATTCTGATGCAAAGTTTTTTGCTAATTTAACTTATAATGATGTATTTAAATTAAATTTAAAAGTTATGGATATGTCTGCGTTTGCTATGTGTCAAGATAATAATATTGATATATTAGTATTCAATATTGATCAAAAAAATTGTTTTATAGATTCATTAAATAATAAAATTAAATCAACATTAATTACAAAAGGTGGTAAAAATGATTAATTTTAAAATTTATAAAGAAAAGTTTGATAATGATTTTAATTCAGTTCAATTATGATTAACAAATGAATTTTCAAAATTAAAAGTTGGAAAAGCTAATCCAAATATTTTAAATGATATTTTAGTTAATGCATATGATGATAAACTTACTATCAATAGCTTAGCTAATTTAAGTGTTCCAGACCCAAGAACATTAATAATCAAACCTTATGATAAATCTACTTTAAAAAATATTTTAACTGCAATTAACGCTTCTAATCTTGGTTTAAATCCTCAATTAGATGCTGATTTGATTAGAATTGTTTTTAGAGCCCCAACTGAAGAAGATAGAAAATTAATGGTAAAAAAAGCAAGTAAATTATGTGAAGATGCAAAAATTAGAGTAAGAAAAATTCGTCAAAACCTACAAGATGATTTTAAAAAAGATTCTTCTGTTTTAGAAGATGATAAAAAATATTTTCAATCTGAATTAGATAATTTAACTAAAGAATATAATAAAAAAATTGAAGACCTATTTGCTATAAGTAAAAAAGAAATCATGACAATTTAAAAATATAATATGAATAAATTAAAGCATATTGCATTTATTATGGATGGAAATGGACGTTGAGCTAAGCAACAAAACAAATCACGTACATATGGACATCAACATGGTTTAAAGGCAATGTCCAATATTATTAAGTCATGTTTAGAATTAAATATTCCTTGTGTAAGTTTTTTTGCATTTTCAACTGAAAATTGAAATCGACCTATTAGTGAGGTTAAATTTTTATTATCATTGTTAACTAATAAAATTAATGACCCCCAATTAATTAAATGATTAAATGATAATAATGTGAGATTTATTTGAAATGGGAATAAGGATAAGCTTGATTCTAAATTATTAACAAAAATTTATGAGTTAATGGATTTAACTAAAAATAATACAAATTTAACTGTTCAAATTATGTTTAATTATGGTGGAAGAAGTGCAATTGTAAATGCATTAAAATCTATTGTTAATAATAATGATGAAATTAATATTTTAAATGTCGATAAATATATTAATCCATACAATTTACCTCCTGTCGATTTATTAATTAGAACAAGTGGAGAAAATCGGATTAGTAATTTTATGTTATGAGAAATTAGTTATAGTGAAATTATTTTTAATCCAGTTTTTTGACCAGATTATAATAAAGATGAATTATTAAAAGATATTTTAATTTATAATAATAGGGTACGTCGTTTTGGGTCATTATAATGCACAACAATTTACGCTTGCACAAAAATAATTTAAGTAAAAATACTAAAAATAATATGAAACAAAGGATCGTTTCTTCTGTTTTTATGTTTTTATTTTTAGTATTTGTATTTGTTATTGGAGTATTTAGTGATAATACAAATAATTGATCCCCATTTAATAGTGTTTTAATTAGATCAATTTTTGCTTGAATATATTTATTTTCTTTTTTATTATTAATTGTAGTTTGTGCAAAAGAAATTACTAATATATATTTTAAATTTAGATGATTTCCTTATTTTGTTATTTTATTTAACATGATTTTATTAATATATGCTCCGACATTTGTATATTTTTTAAAATATTATAACTATATTAATGTTGAAGTTGGTTCTTTTTACACTTTATGAAGCTTAACTAATATATTTGCAATTGTATTAGCAGCATCAATTATTATTGTAGTTTTTACTAATACTATACTATTATTTATGTATCAATCTTTTACAATTAAAAACTTTATTATTTTTAATTTATTAGTAGGAGTAGTATCAGGGTTTTTCTTAGGAATATTCTTTTTTATGTTTACTAGAGGTTTTTTAACTTTATTATGGATTTTCATTATTGTTTTTTCTAGTGATATTTTTGCCTATTTTGGTGGTGTATTATTTGGTAAACATAAAATGGCTCCTAAAATTAGTCCAAAGAAAACTTGAGAAGGATTTGGTATTGGTCAAGCATTAACAATAATTTTTGGTTTAATTATTTTATTAATTTATTCATTTATACCCCATAACCCAGATATTTTAAAACAAATTTTTGGAGTTCAATTTCAACATAGTACATCATATATAAATAGTTCTCCTATTGCAAACAAACCATTATGATGATTTAATATGTTTATAATCGTAACTTCAATGTCTTTATTAAGTGTGTTTGGTGATTTAATGTATAGTTGATTTAAAAGAAAATATAGAATAAAAGATTATGGAAATATATTACCTGGTCATGGTGGGATTATAGATAGAATTGATTCACATTCTGTTGTTATCAGTTATTATTTTGTTTTAAGTTTTTTTATTGCATTAGGTGCTAAAACGGTAGTGTTTTTTGGTTAATTATGAAAAAAAGAATTGTTATATGTGGGGTTAGTGGTAGTATTGGATTACAATCTTTAAAATGTTTAGATAATTTTGAATTAGTAGGATGTTCATTTAATAATAATCTTAATTTAATGAATAACATTAAAGAAAGATATCCTAAGATAGAAGTTTTTAGTCCAAACAATTTTGAAATTAATACTGTAAAAAGTTTTTATGAATTAATTATAAAAACTAAGCCAGATATTGTTTTAAATGCAATTGTTGGTTTTAATGGATTAGAAGTTACTAAAATTTGTCTTGAAAATAATATTGACATTGCATTAGCAAACAAAGAATCATTAGTTTGTGGTGGTTTTTTGATTACTGAAATGCTAAAAAACACATCTGCAAAAATTTATCCTGTAGACAGTGAACATTCTAGTTTATATGAATTATTTCAATATGATAACCAAAACATTGAAACTATATATATAACTGCAAGTGGTGGCCCATTCTATAATTCTGATTTAAATGAAATTTACAACGTTGATTTTAATACTGCAATAAAACATCCAATTTGAAATATGGGTTATAAAATTTCAATTGATAGCGCTACACTTATTAATAAATGTTTTGAAATCATTGAAGCTTATTATTTGTATAAAAAAAACATTGTTGCAGTTTATCACCCTCAAGCAATTGTACATAGTATGGTTGAATTTAAAAACAGAAGTGTTATTAGCAATATGTCTGTTAGCGATATGGTTTTAAGTATTGATTTAGCAATCAATAAATTTAGTAAATCAACACCTAAAATTAATCATTTAGATTTTCACCAACTAAATTTATATTTTGAAATTATTGATCCAAATAAATGATTACCCATCCAATGAGCATATGAATTAATTAATAATCACAGATATATCATTGGACCCATCGTTTGCATTTTAGATGATTATTTAATTGATTGCTATAAAAATAATCAAATTAAATTTGGGGATATTACTCAAATTATTAATTTTTATGTACAAAAATATAAGTTAAAATATTTAAATAGTTGAGATGAATTGTTTAATTTTCAACAACAACTAATTTTAGAAGTCAAACAATACATTAATAATAGGATTAACAATGCACAAATTAACTAATATATTATTCACAATTAACATATTAGATGAATTAGAAATTAAAGAAATCATCTCAAAAACAAAAAATTATAAATCTGATCATATAAACAATATTATTTATATTTCTATATTTTTGGATAATGGTTTAAGTTATGATATTATTCAAAAAATTATTAAATTTAATAATGCTAATAATGGAATTTGTATTAATTTAATATATGACATATATAAAATTGAAAATAAATATTGACATATATATATTTCTGCATTTTTAAATAACTTAAATAAGGATTATGTCTTATTTTTAAAAAAATCTTTAAATAGACAAAATTTATTTATTCAAAATGATTCATTAGTATTAGATTATTTAACAGATATTGAATTAAATCAATGAAAAAATATTCAAACAAATTTATTATCATTTTTAAATGATTTATTAAATATAAAATTAGCAAATTTAATATTTAATCATAATAATACATTAAATGATCATATTAAAAATTATGATAATGATATATTAAGTTCTATTGAAACTAAATCAGAGTCAAACAATAATGTTAATAATATTTATAAATTTAAAAATTTTAAAAAGAACATAAATTTAAATGATGAAAATGTTATTCCTATTACTGATATTGTTGTAGGAATGGAATATGCTGTTGTTGAGGGACAAATATTTAATATTAAAGTAGATGAATTAAAAAATGGTCATTTTATTTATTGAATTTATTTAACTGATTTTAAATCTTCTATTTTAATTAAAAAATATACTAGAGAACCTATTAATGATCCAATTTTGACAATCAATAATTGATTAAGAGTCAAAGTTATTATTGAATCGGTATATAACGATTCTCAGCAATATTTGGGTAAATTATTAGAATATATGCCTATAAGTCCAATTATTGAAATTAAAAGAGATGATTCACCTAAAAAAAGAATCGAATTTTGTTTGCATACTAAAATGACTGCTTTTGATGGTCTTGTTAGTGTAAAAGATTTAAAAACAAAATTAGAATTTCTAAACCACAATATTGTTTGTATAACTGATCGTTATAATGTACAATCATATCCTGAAATTATGCATGCATTTAAAAAAACCAATATAAAGCCTATTTATGGTATTGAAATGGAATGTTTAAATAAAAACATTAATGCTGTTATAAATCCTGTTGATCAAACATTAAATGATGCTGAATATATTGTATTTGATATTGAAACAACTGGTTTATATTCAAATTATGATGATGTAATTGAATTTGGTGCAATTAAGATTAGAAATAAACAAATAATTGATAGAATCCAATTTTTTATTAAACCGAATTGTCCAATATCTCAAAAAACATCATTAATTACAAACATTAATCAATTCGATGTTGAAAATGCAATTGATCAAAAATCAGGATTATTAAAAATAAAAGAATATTTTGGTGATTCAATTTTAATTGCACATAATGGTATTAATTTTGATTTAAACTTTATTAATAATAAATTATCTCAATATGAAATTGAACCAATTAGAAATACATTAATTGATACTTTGTATATATCTAGATCAATTAATGTTGGCTATAAATCTCATTCATTAGAATCTATATGTAAGAAAAATAAAGTTAATTATGACAAATTAAATGCTCATCGTGCCGATTATGACGCTGATGTATTAACTTCAATATGATTAATTTTTATTGATTATTTTAATGAAAACAAAATTTTCAATATTAATCAAATAAATGATTATATTCAAAACAATTCTTTATTTTCAAATACAATCGGATCATATATTTTAGTTTATGTAAAAAATCAAAAAGGAATTCGTGATTTATATGAATTAGTTTCATTATCACATACAAAATATTTATATGGTAGACCAACAATTAATATGGATGAACTAAATAGATTTAAAGACAATTTATTAATTGCAAATTCACCAATTGAATCTGATTTGTTCATAGCTAGTTTAACAAAAACTGATGATGAACTTATGAACATCATTAATAAATATGATTTTATTTTAATTCCTCCTCCAACTGGTTTTGAACATGAAATTAATGATGGGAATATTACTTTACAAAATGTTCAAAAATCAATTCAAAAAATTATTGATTTAGCAACAAAAATGAATAAAAAAGTAATTGCTACATCTAATGTATATTATTTAGATTCAACTGACAGAAACTATCATAATATGTATGTTCACACACCTGTTTTAAATAGAAAAAATCATAGATTTTTAAAATATGGAAGTGGTCCAGATATGCATTATAGAACTACTAATGAATTAATTAATGAATTTTCATTTTTAAATAACAATAATTTAATATATGATATTGTAGTTAATAATTGTTATGATATTGTTAATTTAATTGATTTAAATATCTTACCTTTGCAAACGAAATTATTTCCACCTAGCATTGAAGGTGTAGATACCAAAGTTACAAATACAGTATATAAAAATGCATATTCAATATATGGTGATAGATTACCTGAAATTGTTGAAAAAAGAATTAAAAAAGAATTAAATTCAATATTATCAAATGGATATGCAGTTATTTATTGAATATCTCATTTATTAGTTGAACAATCATTAAAAGATGGATATGTTGTAGGATCACGTGGTTCTGTAGGATCTTCATTAGTTGCTACTTTTTTAAACATTACAGACGTTAACCCTTTACCACCACATTACATTTGTAAAAAATGTAAATATTCTAATTTTGATATTGATTTAACAAAATATGAAGATGGATATGATTTACCATATATTGATTGTCCTATTTGTAAAAATAAATTATATGGTGAAGGACATAATATTCCATTTGAAACCTTTTTAGGTTTTGATGGTGATAAAGTTCCTGATATTGATTTAAATTTTTCTGGTTTATATCAACATAAAGCTCATAATTTTATCAAAGAAATGTTTGGTAAAGACCATTCATTTAGAGCGGGTACAATTAGTACAATTGCTGAAAAAACTTCTTTTGGTAATGCAAGAGTATATTTTACAAATGTTTTGCAAAAAGAAGTTAATAATGCAGAAATTGAAAGATATGCATTAAAGTGTCAAGATGTAAAAAGAACTACAGGACAACATCCTGGTGGTATTATTGTTGTTCCAAAAGATAAATCAATATTTGAATTTACTCCATATAATTTTCCAGCTGATGATAATACTCAAGATTGATTTACAACTCATTTTGCATTCGAATATATTCATGATAATTTATTAAAATTTGATATATTAGGTCATGATAATCCAACTGCATTAAAGATGTTAAAAGATTTAACTGGAATTGATGAAAAAGATATTCCTAATAATGACCCAGATACTATGAGTTTATTTTCATCATTAAAAATGTTAAATATAAATTTAAAAGATGTTAATAATGAAACCACAGGTGCATTAAGTATTCCTGAATTTGGCACTAAATTTGTTAGAGAAATGTTAAATGATACCAAACCAAAAACTTTTGCAGATTTAATCAGAATCTCAGGTTTATCTCATGGTACGGATGTTTGATTGGGAAATGCTAAGGATTTAATTAATAATGGTTATACTCTAAAAGACATTATTGGGTGTAGAGATGATATTATGGTATATTTAATTAATCATAATATTGATCCGTTACTTTCATTCCAAATTATGGAAGATGTGAGAAAAGGAAAACAAATAAAACCTGATCATCAAAAAATTTTAATTGACAATAACATCCCTCAATGATACATTGATTCTTGTAACAAAATTAAATATATGTTTCCCAAAGCTCATGCAACTGCATATGTTATGCACGCTTGAAAATTTGCATGGTATAAATTGAATTATCCATTAGAATATTATGCTACATATTTTTCAATTAGACCAAATGTATTCAATTTAAAAGTTATGTGTGGAGGATATGCATGTATAAAAGAAGAATATAATAATATTAATAAATTATTAAGTAATAACAAAACCAAATCATTAGTAAAAACTAAAGACAAGGATTTATTACCATTGTATGAAATTGCAATGGAAATGCATTTAAGAGGCTATAGTTTTAAAATGATTGATATTAATAAATCTAATGATAAATTATTTACTATTGATCATTTAAATAAATGTTTACTGTGTCCATTTATATCTATAGATGGATTAGGTGAACAAGTTGCTGAATCTATAATTGTTGCTAGAAGTGAACAATTATTTAAATCAAAATATGATTTTACATCTAGAACAAAAGTTACTAAACAACACGTTAAGGTATTAGAAGAATTAGGTGTCTTATCAACCGTTAAAGATACTGATCAAATGAGTCTTTTTGATGATCTTAAACTTTAATAGTTTTTATTGATTTTAAAATATCATTTGATTGATTATTTTTATATGTTAATTTGTTAGATATTATAAACATAAATGTTATTAATACAGTTGCGCCAATCAATATTAAATTTTGAATAAAATAATTTTTCATATACAAATCAAAATTACTATAATCATCCATAGTAGTTTTTAATCATCCAGTAAATCATCCTGATAATGTTATTCCAATTGCTAATATTGATTGATATATTCCAACTTTTGTAATTACTTTATTATCAATAACAATATATAATACCATTGCTAAAATTAAATTATATAAAATTCCATATCCAAATCCATTTAATAAATGTATAGTTGTAAATCCAATTGGATTTCTTATAAATGAAACTCCAACACAATATATTATTCATGAAAATGCACCAATTAAAAAAATCTTAATAGTGTTCATTTTTCTAATTAATACAGTTCCCATTAATACACCAGCTACTAATTGAGCTAATGAAAAAATGACTGATAAATAACCCTCATAAGGTGAAGAATCAGAATTAGTATAACTTGCTAAATTTTGTAAATGTAATGTCCCCATAGCACCAGAATTACTAAATTTAACAAATGCAATAATAGATCCAATTATAGATAAAGATATAAAAAATAATACATTATTATTTGGTTTAACTTTGATAGAGTATAAATGTTCGTATTTTTTGTTTAATAAGTTATAAACAACTCTATGTTTTTCTTTATATATAATTAACATTACTAATGTTACTAATAAGAAAAACATAGCAATATATCACATTAAAATAAGATTATGAGGGTCTACAACACCATTAATTGTACTTGCAGTTTTAACAATAGATTGAATTGGTGAAGTTATAAAATTTGCTAATAAAGGTGGAATTGATAATATTGAAATTGTTAAAAAAGCCTTTTTATTGTTATTTTGATATTGTTCTTTAAACAATAACTCATATGTTCCTATACAACTTGCACCAAGACCAATTGACAATGAACTTAATATATTGTTTATTGTACTAATATGAATCATTAATGGAATAATTAATGCCATTTCACCAATTATACAAATATATAAAAAAACTTTTTTATATTTAAATATGTAATTTATAACATCAGCAAATATCCTTGCAAATATACCAATAAAACCATAAATAGCAGTAACAATTCAAACAAATTCTACATCAATTGCTTTTTGCATTGTTGCTCTATAAGGTCTTAATAACATAATTGGAATTCAAAAAAAAGTATAAACAATAAATAAATATTTATATCCTTTATTATCTAATTTTATTTTTTGTATAAATATGATTGATCCAATAGTTATTAATAAAAATATTGATATATTAATAATTATGCTTAATATTTGGCTATTACTTAAATTCATTTTCTTCGATTTTTTCTATAGTTATATTGTTTATTTTTAATTCATCTTTTAATGATGCTAAATTTACCTCATAATATTCCGGGTTAATGCTCGATATTCTTTTCATAGTATCTAATATCTGATTTAATTTATTAATAAATATCTCATTATTTTTTATTTTCATGTAATCATTTAATGTCGTTATTATAAAAAATAAAATATCAGGAGTAGGTATTTTTTCATTTTTAATAAATAAATCAGCTTGAACCAACAACACTTGTGAATTTAAAAGTTCATGCATAATTAAAAATCCACATATAATTAATTTCTTAATATTAAGTGCTAGTTTATGATTACTATCAGGTAATATAAAATGTTTTTTTTGTGAATAAAAAAAAGAAATATTATTGAATAATATATTTACATTTTGTTCAACTATATCAAGATATTTTATTAAACAATTGTTAATTGTAATATTTTGATCCTCAATATTTAAAATTGCTTTTATATTGTATTCCATATTTAATTAATATATATTTTATTATAAAAATAAAAACCCATTTAAGGGTTTTATTAATTATAAGAATTATTTTAATTCTACTTTAGCGCCAGCTTCTTCGAATTTTTTCTTTAATTCATTTGCTTCTTCAGTTTTAACACCTTCTTTAATAACTGATCCAGCTTTTTCACTCATAGCTTTAGCTTCCATTAATCCTAATCCAGTTATTTCACGGATTAATTTAATAACGCCTACTTTATTAGCTCCACTATCAACTAATACAATATTTAATTCACTTGGGGCTTCAGCACCACCACCAGCAGCTCCAGCTGCAGCAACAGCTACAGGAGCAGCAGCAGAAACACCAAATTCAGTTTCAATAGATTTAATTAAATCATTGATTTCTAACATAGTCATTTCTTTTAAAGCTTCAACAATTTGTTCTTTAGTAATTTTTGCCATAATTATTTACTTCTTTCTATAAAAATTTATTTATTTTCACTTACAGCTTTTAAAGCATACATTAAACTACGAATAGGAGATTGTAAGCAAGATAACATCATTGAGTATAAACCACTTCTACTTGGAATATTTGCTAATTCATTTATTTTAGCACTGTCAATTAAGTTATTATCAACATATCCTGCTTTTAACTTTATTTGTTCAAATTCTTTTTTAACGTTGCTAACAGATTTGAATGGAATAATTTCATCTTCAAATGAAACTACAAGAGCGTTTGGTCCATTTAAATAATCATCAAACCCTTTTATATTAGCTTCATTCAATGCACGTTTTAAAATGTTATTTTTTAAAACAAACATTTTACTATTAGATTTATATAATTCAGATCTTAAAGCGGTAATTCTTTTAGCAGTTAAACCACAATATTCAAAAATGATAAATGATTTTGATTTTTCAATATTTTCTTTAACATTTTGAATTTGTGCTTGCTTTAATTTAATAGATTTTTTTTCCATTTTAAAGTCCGCCGATTCAAAATATAAAATACAATATGCAAAAGTTAAATATAATGTTATGTCCTCGGTAACAAATTAAGGAATCCCAGTTACTGTCTTTGGCACATTGCAATATT
>CASDOM010000030.1 GCA_949282435.1 uncultured Ureaplasma sp. | reverse complement strand
TACATTATTCAATAATGAAAATGTTATTTCATTAACTGATATTCCAACAGGTATGTTTGATCCAAACTCAGCTTACAATTTAGAAATGTTTACGATTGATGCTAATAGTCACTGTTTAAATGGTCTAGATAAATCTTTAATTGAACAAAGAGTTGGCTCAAGCGGTACATTGTATATACCGTGAAGTGCAACTACTGGACTTAGAAATTGTTGAAAAGATTCAATGGGAACAACGCAAATTGGAACTTTGGATTTAAGCTATTCTCAATTTAACCCAAAATACTACTCTGCAGGTAACTCAATATTTGGTGAATTACATATTAATAATGTAGTAAACCATTCACCTAATTTCTTGTATGGACAAGAAATGAATAATCCTAATGAAAACAATAATTCAACTGGTTATTTGTTTACTGACTCTTTCTATCAAACAATTGACTTTAGTAATAGTGGAATATATGCAACATACCGTGGTATGTTTAGTAGAAACAAAAGTGTAGTTCCAAGCCCAACTCTAACAACAGCTGATTTTTCAAACTGTAGTAATTTGAGTATTATAGGAAGAAATACATTTTCAAATCAATCTTCATTAACAACAATTGATTTTAGTGGATGTCCAATTACAGAAGTATCATCAAGTGCATTTGCTGGTTGTACTGGTCTTCAAACAATATATATTGACTCATCTCTTACTCAACTATTTACAAATACATTGTTGTCATGTGGTTATTCAATTCAACAAATAGCTACTATTCTTAGATCTTAAATTAAATGTATAATATTAATATAAAAAACTAGTATAACACTTACTAGTTTTTTATTTTTATATATATAATAACAATTAAGAATAATGATGATTATATTCTTCTAAAATTATGTGAGAACTCATTTTATCTTTTATTTTTTTAATATAAGAATTTTTCATATTATAAGAATCTTTTAAATATGATTTAGTAATTCTAGTTGTAAAACGTTCATCATACAAAGTTATTTTTATTTGGTGTATTAGATTATCTTCTAAATATTTTTTAAAATCTAATACTAAATGACTTCGTTCGTTTAAAGAACCATCATATGCATTTGTTGGAAATCCTAATACTATTTCATCAATTTTATTTTGGTAATATTCATAATAATAATTTATTCTATTTAAAATTAATTCAAAATTATTATTATCATAATGAAAATTTTCTAATCCATTAGATATTATACATAATTCATCGCTAATAGCGAATCCACAAGTTTTTGTCCCTAAATCTAAACCTAATTTACGCATTATAAAATCCTATTTTATTCATAAAATCATCAATTTGATTTTTATATTTAAGATCACAACCACCTCTTACAAAGTGATTGCTACCCCCAGCTTTTCCTTGTGTTAATTGATTAAAGCTATTAACTACATTTAATAAATTAACATCTTTATTTGATTTGTTGGTTGCAAAAATATATTGGATTTTATTTTTTGAAACAAATAAAATTGCATATGTATCAAATTTATTTTCATTAATTAAATCATCAATAGCAATCAAAATGGATTTGTCCAAATATAAATCATTAACAAAAATATATTTGTTTAAAAAATTGATTTGTGTAAACTTTTGTTTTATTTCTTTAGCTTGCATTAATTGTTTATCAATAATTAATTTATTTTTTAATGTTTCCATTTCATTAACAAAGTCATTAAAGATCTTTTTGAATGCAAATAATGATTTATTTAATTGATAAATATTTTTATATTTGTTAATCAAATTATTCAATTCATTTAATGATAAATTTAAATTTTTAAATTCATTTGTAAATTCATTACACTTATTAATAAATTCATCATTGATAAAA
The DNA here is from genome assembly GCA_949282435.1 of uncultured Ureaplasma sp. Classification (GTDB taxonomy): domain Bacteria; phylum Bacillota_I; class Bacilli_A; order Mycoplasmatales; family Mycoplasmoidaceae; genus Ureaplasma. The sequence goes on along the minus strand of CASDOM010000030.1, from coordinate 5,510 downwards.
TTTAAATAATTATGGTAATTATCTAATGTTGATATTGCTTCAATTCTTCATAAATTAGAACCTTTAGAAGTTAAATTAACAATTTTAAATATTTCAATATCACTAGTATTATTTACGTGTGTACCACCACACAATTCTTTTGATATTTTTAAAATATTAACCACTCTTAATAAACCATTAATTTTTTTATATACATTTTCAAAATAACCAATTACATTATTACTTTTAGCTTCATCTAAATTCATAAATTCAATGTTAACTTGAATATGATCATTAATTCAATTATTAATTAAATTTTCAATATTAATTAATTCTTCATCAGTTAATTTTCTGTTTAATTCAAAATCAAAAGTAAATTTTTTAGGTGTTTTAAATGAACCGTTTTGTTTAATATTTTTATCAATTGATTTTTGCAATGCAGCTTGTAATAAATGTTCACTAGAATGGTGAGCACAATTTTTCTTTCTATCATCTACATTAATGGTTAAATGAACTTTATCATGTAATTTTAAATTCGCATTTAATACATGGTGTAAATGTTGTCTATTAGGTGCTTTAATTACATTATCAACAAAATAAGTATTAACAAAGCCTGTATCATGTATTTGACCACCACTTGTTGCATAAAAGATTGTATTATCAAACACAATATAACCATTTTGATTGTTTAAACAATTTATTTGATTAAATTGATCATCAAAAATAGCAATTATTTTTGAATAAATTTCAAATTTATCATATAAAAATGTTGATTCAAGATTTAGTTCTAATAAATCCTTGCTTTGAATATCCATACCGGTTTCATTTTTATTACCATTTGAGATTTGTTGGTGATGTTCGTATAGTTTTAAATAACCATCTTTATCAATTTGGATATTTTTTTCAACCGCAATTTCTTCAATTAATTCAAAAGGAAATCCAAATGTAGAAACTAATTTAAAAATAGTTTCTGCATTTAATTGGTTATTTGAAATGGAATTATTCATCAATTTAAAACCTTGGTTTAATGTTTTATTGAATAATTCAATTTCATTAATTAAAATGTTAATAATAGTATCTTTCTTATCATTTAAATAACTATAATAATCATTCATTGTGTTAATGATTGAAACTACTATATCATTCACACATTGATAAGTATTATTAATATTTAAATATTGAAAATGAACATATGCACGTCTTATCAAACGTCTTATTATATATCCTCTTTCCTTATTGTTTGGTATAGCTCCATCTGCAATCGCAAATGTTGCAGCACGAAAATGATCACAAATTACTCTATATGAAAAATTAACTTTATTTTGTTTTTGATTATTATTAAAATATGCATTTAAATCATATTTTTGATTACTATATTTTTCAATAGATTTAATAATGGGTAAAAATAAATCAGTATCAAAATTAGTTGGAACATTTTGAGAAATGGACGCTAATCTTTCAATTCCTGCCCCTGTATCAATATTTTTACGAGCTAATTCTGAATAATTATTTTTACCATCATTGTTATATTGAGAAAAAACAATATTTCAAATTTCAATATAACGATCATTTTCAATATCTTCTAAAATTAATTTTTCACCAATATTATTTGGATCAAATTTTGGTCCTCTATCATAATATATTTCGCTGCAAGGTCCACACGGCCCACTGCCAATATCTCAAAAATTTCTTGACTCATCACATTTAATAATTTGATTAGGATTAATTCCGTTTTTAATTCATTGATTATAACTATCAATATCATCTTTAAAAACAGTAATTCATAATAAGCTTGGATCTATTTCTCACACTTTTGTTAATAATTCATATGCAAAATTAATTGCATCAATCTTAAAATAATCTCCAATAGAGAAATTACCTAACATTTCAAAAAATGTATGATGTCTAGATGTGTGACCAACATTAAAAAAATCATTTGTTCTAATAGCTTTTTGAGCATTTACTAATCTATTTGAAGGGGGATTTTTTTTACCACTAAAATAATCTTTTAGAGTTGCTACCCCACTATTAATTCATAATAATGAATTATCATCTACAGGAATTAATGAAGCGGGTGGAATTAAAGTGTGTTGTTTTTGTTCAAAAAATTCAATTCAAGATTTTCTAATTTCATTAGATGTCATTTTTTTCATATTTATTACCACTTTTATAATTTATATATCCTATTAATATTTTGGACTATATTCTCAATATTATTAATTATTTGTTCACTATCATATTGATTCATATTAATGAAAATATAATCAACAATATGTTTATATATATCATTAAAGATGTTTTTGCATATCAATTCTAAATTATTGTTTTTAATAATTTTAATTTTAAGAATTAATAATATTTCATTTACTTTTTTATATAATTCTTTATTAATAATTTGTTCATAATTTAAATATTTTTTATTCATAATTATATATTTATATATAAATTATAAAATAAAAAAAAATTATGTATAATTAATTATAATGTTTATTTAAAAAGGTAATTTAAAATTATATGGCTAATATAAAATCAAATGAAAAAAGTTTACGTCAAAATTTAAAAGTACATAAGAACAATCATTCCCAATTAGCTGCAATGAGAACTAATTTTAAAAAATATAACAATAATGTTAATGATGAAAATGTATCTGCTGCATATAAATCATTAGACACAATTGCTAGAAAAGGTATAATTCACAAAAACAAAGCTAATAGAATGAAATCTCGTATTGCTTTAAAAAATAACCAATTAAATCATAAATAATTTATATTATTAAGATTTATATAATATTAAATGTATATTGAACGTTATTGTTCAATATATTTTTTTGTATTTGAAAAAGAAAAAAGACTAATCAATACAGATCAGTCTTTATCATTATTTTTTAGAAGATGTCTTTTTAGTTGAAGTAGTTTTTTTAGATTTTGAAGTTGTTGATTTTTTAGTTTTAACTTTAACATCATTATTCTTTTCAAGATTTTGAATTTCTTTTTTAGTATCATTAATCAATTCTTCAATTCTTAATCCAGCTAAAGACATACCTTTATTACTTAATCTCTTAGCTTTTTTAGTTACTTTAGTTTTTTCTTCTAGTAATTCATTATTAACTTTACCAACTTCTTGAATTATTTCTTGTTTTTCAATAACTTTTTTAATAATTTCTTTATGAACAATTTTTTCTTTTCCAACTGTTCTTTCAAATTTCATAATTAATACTTCAGGATATGGTTGTTCATCATCATAAGCTTTAGCTTTTTGATCTTTAATTAAATTATCTTGTTCTAAATTAATCCGTTCATTGTTATCGTGAAATTCTCTAATTTGACTAATTAAATAAGTAATATTTTCATCATTTTTGTATTTTTGTAAATTATTAACATTATTTAATATCGTTCAAATTCTATCACGAGTGTTTTTTAAACGAATTCCTCATTCAATGAAAGTTGAAGTAAATTCTTCAGCAACTGATTTTGCTTGTTGTCTAATTACTGATAAATATTCACGGTGTTGAAGCATTGCTTTTAAAACTAAAAGTTCAGCAGATAAAATTTTAAAAATAGCAAAATTAGATCTAACTGTAAAATTAATTTTGTTATTTACATTACTAAAATCAGTTTTGTAAGTAAGAATATCATTTTCAGCAATTTCAGTTATTAATTTAACTCTTTTTAATTCAAGAATTTTAACTAATTCATTTAATTCAGAAATAATACCTAATTCAGAATTGATGAATAAAAAGTATTTATCAATAAGTTTATTTTGATCATCAATGTTATCATATAGATCTTTACCATATCTCTTTAAATCATTAATTCTATCAGATAAATATTTTTTGAATGTTTTTTCTTGAATTGTATCTGCATAATCACTATATGTATTAGTAATAATTTTTAAACCATCATTGTTTTGAATGTTGTAATTAGTGATAATTTGGTCAATTAATTGAGCATTTTCATCACTATAAATTTGGTTTAATTTCTTTTGTGTTTTTTTAGCAATAATTAAATTAGCTTTTTGGTTTTTCAAATCTATTTTTGCTTGTTTTTTAGATTCTTTAGCTAATTTAGCATTTCTTTTTTGTATTTTTTTAGTATATTCAACATAATTAAAATTAGCAATTTCATAAGCAATTGATAATTTTAAATATAAATTATCTAATACAACTTTTAAAGTAATAATTTCTTCATTTAAAGCAGATAAATTTTCGTTAATATTAATAAATTTTTTCAATTTTTTAATTAAAGAAATACTATTTTCATCTAATTCATGACGTTGATTAAATAGTGATTTAATTTGTTCATTATCTTCAGTTTTTTGTAAATCAGATAAAATAGTTTGAATAGTTTCTGAATTAGATGATAAAGTATCCATTAATTCAATGAATTTTTCATTGTCAACCGCTTTTTCTTTTGGATCTTCTTTAGTTATATTTTTGTATAAATCAATTTTGTCTTCAAGAATGTTTTGAACATAATTGATTTCAATAATAAGGTTATTTAAATATTCATTTAATTCATCATTATTGTGGTTTTCAAGTTCATTATATAATTCTTTAGAATTAATTTTAGATTGGTTTTCTTCAATAATTTGGTTTAAAGTTTTAGTAACATTATAAATATTTTTAATATTAAATGAAACTTGTTTTACTTCATCAGAATTAGAAATTTGATCAGAATCAGAAACTTGATCTGAATCAGAAACTTGATCTGAATCACTATTAGCAAAGAAGTAATCATCATCTTTTAATGTTTTAGTATAAGTGTTAAATAATGATAAATGTTTGTCAATCAACAATTCATCATTTCAATCAACTTCAATATTATAAATAACATCATTAACTAAATCTAAATATTTTTTGATATCAGAATCATGTTGTTTATATAAATCAAAGATTTCATTAATTTTATCTTCTTCATATATCTTATATTTTTTAATAACTATTAAAGATAAATCTTCATATAATTTATTAACTTTGTTTTCTAACGAAACAATACTTTGAGCTAAATCATTATTACTATCTTTAGAATTAGTATCAATAACTAAATATTCAATAGGATCTAATCAAGAATTATTTTCACTACTATGTCTATTAATTTCAACTATTGGTGCATAATTTATATCACCAACAGATATGTCATCAATGTCTATATGTTCTTTATTTTTGAATTTATCAAATAATTCATCATGTATTTTATTTTTGTTAGAAATTGCTTGTTCAATTTCATTTTTATTAATTAAAACATAGTTATCACCAATCTTGTCAATAACTAAGTCAATTGAATTATTAGATAAATTTATTTTATTATTTTTGTTCATAACTTACTCCTATTGAAATTAATTATTTAATGTTTGTAGTTTTTTTAATTCAACAATGATAACAAATATGATTACCATTTTCCAATTTAATAGTTGCATAATTATTATCATCACCACACACAAAACATTTTTGTGGTTCTTCATTATATCCAGCTTTTTGTTTTCATTGACGTAATCTTTTTTTATAATTGTAATCACTATATTCATCTAATGAA
>CASDOM010000029.1 GCA_949282435.1 uncultured Ureaplasma sp. | reverse complement strand
TTTGCAACATTTAATATGGTTTCAATAATTATTTTTCTATCCACTTTTCTTATCTACCTTTAATGAAAATTTATCATAACAATTATCCACTATATTAACATTACCTACATTATATTTGATGGATCATTTTACAACAATATTAAGTATATTATAATTTATTATTTGAAAATACACTAATACATTAGATATATTAATGTTTTTTTCAGAATAATAATTTTCTAAACATTCATTAATATATTTATATAAATTAGTAGCAACAAAATTGTGATTAAAACTAATTTTTTTATTATTTATATAATCATAATATGTATATGCATTTTGAGCTAATTCATATTTATTCATTTGTTTATGAATATTTACATAATTATCATTATCAATATCTATTTTTTCAGCAATAGATTTTTTGTTTATAATTGATTGTGAAAAAAAATATGCAATAACTCCAATTCCTAAAGATGATATTGAAATTAATGTAAAAAATATTATTCCTAATTTTCGTTTATTAATTCGCATATGTTCTATATCAATACCCTTCAACATTATCTAATTTTTCTAATGTAAATTTAAGATTTCTATTAGTATCACTATAAAAATTTTGAGAAAAAGAAAATGGTAATGTATCTTTATAAGTCATCCCTTCGTAATCAAATGATATATTTAAATAACCACTAGTAATTACTGGAAAAAATATTCCATGAACAGACATATTAGAATTATCAGTTTGATATAATTCATTAGTTTCAAAATTATACATTGTATATACATTTAAATATGTAGAAACTGGTTTAATAATTTCAAGTGATCTATCATTAAACTTAAAATCAAGCTGTTTATATTCATCATCATATATTGTTTTATACATGATGGATGCTTTAAAATTTTCATTAAATAAAAAATTTAATTGTCCTCCACTAATATAAACTGTACGATATAAATGTAATATTGATTGATCATATAAATTATCCAAACTACTATATGCTTTTTCCATATATGTTTGAGGATAATATCACATTGAAGGAGTATATCATTTGAAATTTGATGAATTTAATATAACTCTACCATCAACATCAATATAACGATAATCCTCAAAATATAAATATTGAGAATCTAACATTGATATTGGATAATAATTTGAAAATAATAATTCATCCTTTATAACTATTTCATTTAGATCCATAATAAACTCATCTAAATTTTTTAAATTTAAATTATTAATCAAATCGTAATCCAATTTTAATTTACCAATAAATTTAACTTTTTTAGCAAAAGCATCTTCTTTTAAAGTAGTATCATCAATTTTAATATTTAAAATTGCATCATATTTATATGTATTTGAACCTGAACTAACAAGATTTAAATTAATATTTTCAATCGTACCAAAATTAGTATATAAATCTAATTTTAAAACATTATGAGGTAAATTATAATTACCATACAATGTTATATTAATATTCATTGTTAAAATTCTATCTCAATAACTAAACGATCATGGTTCACCATAACCAGTTATACCTACATAAGATGTGTTATCATATTTATTAATATAATACATAATATTTCCTCATTAATAATTAATGAGAAAAGAAATAAAATTACTAATATGCTCTAGCAAATAATACAATTTGATTAGTTTCTTTGTTAGTAATAATACACTTACCTTTAATATTATCTAAATTTTGAATAATACATCTTGGGGTTGCACCAGTTAATTCTTTAATTTTAATTTCATCATTTATATCGCCATTAAAAAATACTTTTGCTCACATTTTATTTTCAATAATATTTTTTAATTCGTCAATATTATTTGCAATTTTAATAGATTTCATTAATTTAGAATATGCATTATTATATAAATTAGATTTTAAAATTTGTATTTGAGATTCTATTACTTCATTTAAATCATTAATAAAAAATTCTTGTTTAATACCATCATCTCTTCTTATTAATGTAAAAGTAGAATTTTTAATATCATTTGGGCCAACAATTATACTTATTGGAATTCCTTTAGTTTCTGATTCTGATTGTGAATAACCAAATGATTTATTACTCAAATCAATATCGCAACGATATTTATTTTTTAAAATTTCTTTTATTTGATTTGCATATTTAATTACATCTGAATTTTTATTTGCAAATAAAGGAATTATTTTAATTTGAATAGGCGCAATTGAAGGGGGTAAAATAATGCCTTTATCATCACCATGTACCATTATTAATGCCCCAATAATTCTAGTAGTAATTGCGTGCGAAGTGTAAAAAGGATAACATAATTCATTATTGTTATTTTGAAATTTAATATCATATGTTTTACAAAATGATTGACCTAAAACATGTGAAGTAGCACTTTGTAAAGCTTGGCCATCTTGCATCATAGATTCAATAGTATATGAATGGTCTGCTCCGGCAAATGTTTCTCCTTTAGTTTTTAAACCTTTAATAACTGGGATGCATAATTCTTCTTGACAAAATTTTTCATATAAATTTAAAATATCAAGAGCAAATTTATCTGCTTGTTCTAAATCAGAGAACATACAGTGAGCTTCATGTCAGTGAAATTCAACATTTCTTAAAAATGGTTTTGTATTTTTTTCAGCTCTTAAAACGCTTGTTCATTGATTTACTTTAATTGGTAAATCCTTATAACTATTAATATTATTTTTAAAATATTTACAAAACAAGATTTCACTAGTTGGTCTAATTGCCAATGGAGTATCTAATTGTTTTTTTCCAATTGCTGTTACTAAATATAATTCTGGTGCAAAACCTTCAACGTGTTCTTTTTCTTTTTGAAAATCATCCATTGAAATCAATAATGGAACGTACATATTTTGGATATTCATTTTACTAAATTCAACATCAAAATATTTTTTAATATTTTCTCATATACTCCAAGCATATGGTTTAAATATCATAGATCCTTTAATATCTATATATTGAATTAAATCAGCAGCATTAATAACCGAAGAGTATCAATCTGCAAAATTTTCACTTCTAGAAATAATTTTATTATTCATATTAATTACCTATTATTTTTATTTTTCATCCATATTTAATTTTAATAATTGATTTAATTCAACTGCATATTCCATTGGTAATTCCTCACTAAAATCATTTATAAAACCAATTATAATTAATGTTTCAGCTTTTTGCTTATCAATACCTTTGGACATTAAATAAAACATTTGTTCATTAGAAATTTTACTAATTGTAGCTTCATGAGATATTACTGAAGAATTGTTTTGCAAAATTTCAGTTGGAAAAGCATCAGATTTACTATCATCATTTAACAACAAAGTATCACATTGAACATATGATTTAGAATTAATTGCAGATTGAGAGATTTTAATACATCCTCTATATGTATTATAACCATTATTTTTAGAAATACCTTTAGACACAATTTTTGATTTAGTATTTTTTCCAATATGAATCATTTTTGCACCAGCATCTTGAACAATATTTTTATTTGCAACAGCAATAGAAATACATTCAGCAGATGAATTATCTCCTAATAAAATTGTAGAAGGATATTTCATATTTAACTTCGAACCAATATTACCATCTATTCATGACATATTAGCATTTTCATAACATATGGCTCTTTTTGTAACTAAATTCAAAACGTTATCAGATCAATTTTGGATTGTTGTATATCTACATTTAGCATTTTTTTCAACAAAGACCTCAACTACTGCTGCATGTAAGTTATTTTTATCATATATTGGAGCGGTGCAGCCCTCAATATAATGTAATGATGAATTTTCATCAACAATAATTAAAGTTCGTTCAAACTGTCCTGCATTTTTAGAATTAATTCTAAAATATGATTGTAATGGTTTTTCAATATGTGTATTTTTGGGGACATAAATAAATGTGCCGCCCGAAAAAACTGCTGAATTTAAAGCTGCATATTTATTATCATTATTTGATACTAATTTACTAAAATATTTTTTAAATAATTCTGGATGCTCTTTTGCAGCAGTATTTGGATCAGTAAAAATAACATTTTTTTGTTTTAATTCTTCTAACAAAGAATGATAAACCATTTCAGAATCATATTGAGTTGCTACACCATTTAAATATTTTGCTTCACTTTCAAGAATTCCAAGTTTTTTAAATGTATTTTTAATTTTTTCAGGTACATCATTTCAATTAGAAGACATGTTTTGAGTAGGTTTAAAATAATAAATATATTCATCAAAATTAATAAAATCTAAATTTGGTCCTCATTTTGGATTTTTTAAATTTAAAAATTTTTTATATGAATCAAGTCTAAAATTTAGTAATCATTCATCTTCATTTTTAATTTTAGAAATGTTAAAAATTTTAGATTCATCTAAACCACTAGTGAATTCAACTACATTTTTGTATTCATCATAAAAACCATATTTATAATTATTATTTTTCATTTCTTAATTGTTTTAAACTTTCATAAATTGCATTTACGCCAATTTGAGCGCATTTAATTCGATTAGATTGATTATGAATGTTATAAAGTGCAATTAGTTCTCCTAATATTTCTTCATCATACGATTTACCCAAAGTCATATTTAAATAATTTTCAATAATCATATATGCATCCTCAATCGATTTACCAATTAAATGATTGCACATAATATTGGTAGAACTAGTAGAAATTGCACAACCCAAACCACTAAAATAAATATTACTTATTACATCATTTTCAATTTTTACATATGCAGTTATATCATCAATACATGAAGAGGACTTGTTTTGATAACTAGAATCAAATTTATATTTACTCACATCATTAATTTTCTTATTAGGACTTTCATAATGTGACATAATAATACTTCTTAATAATGTTGGGTCTTTAGAAAATATCATTTAATTCATCTCCTTTTTTAAATTTTTTTAATACATCACACAATTTATCAATATCTTCAAAAGTATTATATATATATAAAGAACATCTTATTAATGCTTTTGTATCTAATATATTACAATATAATTTTGCACATGACAATCCAGATCTAACTATTATGTTATGCTTGCCTAAATATGATGCCATGTCTTGACAAAACACATCTTTATAGTTAAATGCAATAGTGGGAGTATCATTGTCTTCATTATAGATAATAATATTGTCAATTTCACTTAATTTTTTATGTGCATATAAGGCTAAATTTACCTCATGATCATGAATTTTGTCATAACCAATATTATTTAAATATTTTATTGCCGCGTTTCAACCTAGTATACCTGCAATATTCTGTGTACCTCCTTCATATTTCATTACACCATCCATAAATTCAAAACTATTAGGCTCGATAGAAAAATTCATACCTCCACCATATCTAATTGGATTAATATATTTTTGATGTTCTTTTTTTATATAACACATTCCAACGCCAGTGGGACCAAACATTTTATGTGCACTACATACAACAAAATCAATAGAATTTTTATTTACATCCATTTTACGGTGTTGAATAGATTGTGTAGCATCCACAACAACAAAAATATTTTTATTATAGTTTTTAACAATTTGAGAAATATGAGATTCGTCCATTCTTAAACCAGTTAAATTAAAACCTGAAGAAAAACTAACTACTTTTGTTTTTGGTGAAAGAATTGATTTATAATCTTCTGGAGTAGGGTTTTTGTTTTTACTTCCAACATATTTTAAAATTAAACCTTTTTTATGTGCATTTTGCATTCAAGGTAAAATATTTGATGCATGTTCTCCATATGTTAAAATAATTTCATCACCTGGAGATAATAAATCACATATACCATTTGCAATCATATTCAAACCTTCAGTTGCACCAGAATTAAATATAATTTCATCATCATTTGCATTAATTAGTTGTGCAATAGTATGTCTTGTGTCTTCTACTAAATTAAATATATTATGAGTAAATGAAGAATCTGTATTATGAGGATTAGTGCTCAAATTAGTATAATAATTCAAAACTGCATCAATTACGCATTGAGGTTTTAAGGTTGTCGCTCCATTATCCATATATACATAATCACTATTATTGTTAAATCATGGAAAATCTTTTTTTATATTCAACATTTTATTTTAGCCTTTCATTAATTTCTTGTTTTATCTTTTCATTTATTTGTTCATTATAGTTAATAGTAATATTATCAATTAATGCATTTATTAAAATTTTTTTAGCCATGCGCTCATTTAAACCTTTAGTTTGTAAATAAAACAATTCATCATAATTAATCGAGCCAATGTGTAATGAATGCTTAGCAGATATGTTATTATTATTAATTTTTAATATTGGTTCACCTGTTATTTTGGAATTGCTTGATAACAATAATCCATTAATAATTTGATTTACATAATTTTCATTTCCATGTTTACCAATATAACTATTAATACTGATAAATGTTTTAGAATCATCAAATCCAATTGCATTCACATGAATATTAAAATTATTAAAGGAGTTATTTGATAATGAATTTATGTTTAAGTTGATTTGATAATTTAAATAATTTATAACGACCACATTTATGTTAACAAATGAATATTTGTCCAATTCATAATTTAAATTTATATTTAAATCATTATTTGGATATATAAAATACAAATGTTCTAAATTATTTTTTTTAGACACCGAAATAGTATTTATAGTATTATCATTAATTAAAAAAAATTTATTTTCCATTGCAATAATATTGTTTAGTTTTTGACTTTAAAAATTCATCATCCGTATCATTGTTTAAATTAATATTTAAGTTTTTATAACCATTATTATTAATTTCAACAGCTAAATTATAATCACCAATTTTATGAATAGATCCATTTAAAATTAAAATAACCTTGTTAGGTTTTAGCGCTTCTATTAGTTCTTTATTATGAGATATAAAAATAATAGATTTATTTTTATTTTTCATATCAACCAATACTTTTGATATGGTATTTATGGCATCAACATCTAAACCGGAATCAATTTCATCTAACATAATAAAATCTGAATCCATTAATTCCATTTGCAAAATTTCGCTTTTTTTTCTTTCTCCACCACTAAAATTTTCATTAATATATCTATTCAATAAATCAGATTTTAAATTTAATTTAGTCATTTTATCATTGATATTTTTATATAAATCAATCATTGATATTTTTTTATCTTGATTTTGAATTTGAACAATATTTCTTAATAATTCAATAGTTTTTAGTCCGGGGATTTCTACTGGATGTTGACTAATATAACATATTCCTTTATTAGTTATTTGATCAGTAGATAAATTATTAATACATAAATCATCAATTAAAATTTGACCACTAGCAATTTCAGTACTATAATGCATCATAATAGATTTTAATAAAGTGCTTTTACCATGACCATTTGGACCTAATATTGCAACAATATCATTTTTGTTTATTTCTAAATTAATATTTTTTAATATTAATTTTTTATCAATTTTTATATTTAAATCTTTTATTTTTATATTGTTCATAAATGCAAAAAATAATAATTATAATTAACATATTATTATATAATAATATAAAAAATTAAGGTATTAAAATGCATAAGAAAAAAATTTTTAACAAATTTACTACTATATTAACTTATATTTCTGGTGTTTCTACTTTAGCAATAGTTTTACCTATCACATTATCATCATGTTCTAGTAATAATGATGTTATTCCTATTCCAACAACTAATCATAGTTCTTTCACATCAATTAATCAAGATGATTTAAGTCCTGTTTCTGTTGCTGCGTTAAGTGCTACATATGGTAGAGAATCATTGGTTACAACTTATGTTAATAAATTATTATCTAATTGATTTCAATATACTAGCAATAATTTGTTTACTTCAACATATAATAGTTGATTGTCTAACGCTGAAGAAACATATCAATCTAATTATGATGAATATAAAAATAATCGTGGTGCTAATTGACGTGATTCATTTCAAAAAAATCTTTTAGACCCTGTTGGAGGAACTAAAGAATTATATATACAAAATATTATTAATCAAAATTTAAAAGATGAATTCATTAATAATTTATTTAAAAAGAATTATATAAGTGTTAATGACAACGGTTCTTATGTTGCTATTAATAAAAGTACTGATGATGTAATTAATAATTCAACTAACATCAATCCAACTAATCCTGGAGAAAAAAATAATTTTAAATTTAGCGCTGAAGCGATTGATAGTAACACTAGAACATCAATGGATTATGGTTATGCTGATTTTATGGAATTTTTAATGGATGAATGGGTTTATAATGAATTTCCATTACCTATTTCAATGTCATTATGAAAAAACTCTGCTCAACCTACAAATAGTGCTCAACAAGTTTTTACTGATTATTTTGGAGATAGTATCTCAGCGGAAGGTTCATATAGTTTTCAATATTTTGCAAATGATAATAATAATCAAAGTTGAAGTACTACTGAAAAATTTACTAAATTAATTACTATGTTAAAAAATAATGATGATGGCAGTGGTAATCAAATCGTAAATACAACTACTGGTTTAATTAATTTACCTGTTGAATGAACTGAAGATGAATCAACTAGTATGACAATAACTTTCTCAAAATTATTTAGTGGAGAAATTGCTATTCCTTTTTCATCTGCTGCATTATATAAATTAAATAATTATGTTTTTGGGATTTTAGATCCAAATGTATATAGTGTAAATAGTGATAATATTAATTCAACTTCAATAATGAAAAATTTTTTAGTGTTTGATAAATCTAGTAATACTGGAGTATTCTATTTTCCATATAGTACCACATATACAAATAATGGTGGTAATAAGGTGTCAGTATTTAAAAATGAATATCAAAATGCTATTGGTATACGAGATTTAATTAACATTAACGCTAATACTGGTAATAGTGTTTTAGATAATTTTATTTTAACAAGAGATAGTTTTGGTGTTCACTTAATCGGAATAGATAGATTGTCTCAACTTAAAGCCGCTGCTGGAGCACAAAATGGTAATTCTATTGATTTAAATACTTATAAAAAAGTATGTAATGAAATTAGAAATACATTTATGTATAGATATGCAACAGATGTAATTAATGACACTAGCAATTATAATATTGTAGATACTTTAAAAACTTATTTAACAGATAATTTTGAAGAATTAATATTTAAATATGTAATAAAATATGTTGAAAATCAAAATGAATATGCAACTTCCTACAATTTATTTGGACCAAAAATTGTAAATAACAAAGCATTTACTTCATCTTATGATGTTAATTCAAATCAATATGGTTTTGATGAATCTACTAATATTAATTACATTAATGTTTTAGATGAAATTAAAAATACTTCATTATCGTCATTAATTAAATATTCTTTATATTTAAAAAAAGCGGAAAGTATATTATCTTTTTCTAATAATCTAAAAAATCAAATTTATTCTAATCAATCATCATATAATGACACAGCTGATCCTAACAATTGAATTACATATGGAATTGCTGGTGTATTACCATATACTAGAAATTCAGATACAGGTAACTTTGATTCGTTAATTAATTTTGTTAATTATCTAATTAAAAATGTTTCTATTAGCATGCCTGTTAATACATACAACACAAAAGCTGTAAATGCTAAAAGTATTAATTTAACTTCTAATAGTGATTCAATCACAGGTGATGTTACTAGTGCATCTGATCTAGTAACATTATCTAAAAAGAAATATGAAGTTGCAATAGTTAACTATATAAATTCAATAAATTTAAGTGTTAACAATAAAAATCAATATATTGGTAAAACTGGATATATATTTACAAATGATGAATACATAAATAATGCTATAAACGAATTAAATGACAAGGCTTGTTTAGATGATGTATTGTTAAATTTTTATTTACAACGTTATTTAACTACAAAACAACCATTTGATACATCAAAATCAACATTTAATACAACTAATGTGAAATCATATAGTAATGCAAATTCAAAAACTACATATACAAACTATTATGATTTAAAAAATAATAATTTATATATTAGTGATTCAGGTAATGCTAATGTTAAAGGAAGTGTTGATTGAGTTAAATCACAAGTTAACGAAGCAATTAAATCAACATATGTTTTATCTAAATTTACTAGTTTAACAAATTTATATTCTGATGGTGATTGAACAACTTCATCTGATATTGTTACTATTGCTAATGATATATGAAATGAATCATGAAATGCATCTCAATATAATTTTTCATCTAATTTAAATTCATCAATCACTAGTTATGAAGATCCGACTTCAGTATTAGATTATTATAAATTTTTAATTACAATTGAATATTTATTAGATTATAATCCTGAAACAAACCAATTTAGTTTTACTAATTTAGTTAATTTTTTAAATGATATAACAAAATCAAACAATAGAGCAGCTGTTGGTTGAATGAATATGTCATCAATTAAAGCTAATCCGGATTTTGGTTTAACTAAAAATAGTTCTGAACTAAATAGTGTTACTAATGTTCAAAATAAAGTTTCTAGTGATTCTGAATTTAAAGCTGATCCACTATATTTAAATAAGACAACTCCTTATTCTTGAAGTGGTGCTCCAAATTATTATGATAATTCACATAATTCTACATTATCATATACCACTGATAATCAATACTGATATACTGCTCCTATGTCTACTACAAACAACACTGCTAACACTGGATTTGTTGGTTTTCAAGCACAAAATCCAAGTAATTTTGGTTTAAACGCTAAATTACCTATTGAAACATTAAATGTAAATGCATATGCTAATGCTCCATCTAATTCTGCAACTGTTTCTTATCTTGGTTTATTGTATTCATATGGAACACGTGAAAATATTATTAATTATGTAAAAACAATTACAACTACAAGTGATTTATACACTTTCTATAACAATAACTTATTATCAACTAATTTACCATTATTACAAACTTCAAAAGATGAAATTGAAGATATTTATAATAGTGCATATAACAATCAAAAATTTACTAAATTATTAAATAAAATAGTTGAAATATTAAAGGATAGTAGTCAAGTTCCTAATAATTGTTTCCAAAAAATGGACGGTATGCCTGTATGAAATAATGAAAATAATACTTATACAACATTATTTTCAACTTCTGACACTGCTCAAAATGCATTAAAATACGAATATGTAGTTTCATTATTTAATAATAATGATGTTAATAATTTATTAAATGATGATGGAACATTAAATGTTTCTTCTAATGGTTTTTTAGGCCTAAATCCAATTACATTCTTTAATGCTGTAGTTATGTTAGCTAAAGATAATTCTATTTTAATTTCTAATGCATATGATAGTGCATTTAATGCGCTTGGTGGAATAAACATATATGATTTTAGATTAGTTAATATGTTTAATAGTAAATATGTATTAAACTATTCAGAATGAGAAGAATACATTAATTTAAATTAGAAATATTTATTATGACTGTTATTGATTTAATTGAAAAAAAGAAAAATAAATTACCATTATCAGAAGAAGAATATGCATACTTTATTGAAAATTTTAATAATGGAAATATTACTGATTATCAAGCTTCAGCTTTATTAATGGCGATTAGAATTAATGGATGTAGCGATGAAGAAACATATTATTTAACAAAAGCAATGTTAAATACCACAAATATAATTCAACCAGTTGCTAACAATAAATTACATTTATTAATAGATAAACATAGTTCTGGTGGGGTTGGTGATAAAGTAAGTTTAATAATTTGTCCTATATTGGCTAGTTTAGGATATGATTTATTAAAATTATCAGGAAGAGGATTAGGGTTTACTGGTGGGACAATTGATAAACTAGAATCTATTGGTGTTAAATTACCATTTGATATTAATAATTATCAATCACTTTTAGATAAAAGTCATTTTTGTATATGTTTACAATCTAATGATTTTGTTAAAATTGATAAAAAATTATATCATTTAAGAGATGTGACAGGTACTGTAGATTCATTACCTTTAATTGCGAGTAGTATTTTATTTAAAAAATTTTGTTTTAAATCTGATTACATATTTTTAGATATCAAAGTTGGTGATGGAGCATTTTGCAAAAATATGAAAATGGCAAATGAATTAACTAGAATTATTAAATATTTAGCACAAAAATTTAATAAAAAAGTAATTTGCTTTGTAACCACAATGAATACTCCATTAGGGAAATATATTGGTAATGCCATTGAAGTGATTGAATCTGTTAATTTTTTAAATGGTAAATTTGAATCTATTAAATTAAAAAAATTTATTTATAAAATGTTAATTAATATTTTGATTTTAACTAAAGTTGCAGCAAATAAATTAATTGCTAAAGAAATGATAGATAATAGCATTAAAACGAAAAATGCATATAATTATTTTTTAAACTTTATTAAATTAGCTAATGGCCAATATCAACAAATTGAAAATAATAAATATTGATCTTACAATTATAGTTATGATGTTATTGCAAACAAAAGCGGATATATCAATTACATCTCAACAAAAAAAATTGGTATGATATCATTGCAATTAGGGGCTGGAAGAATTAAAAAAGAAGACAACATATCATTTGGTGCTGGAATTATATTAAATTTGGAAAACAATGATTATTGTAATATTGGTGATAAAATTGCTACTTTATATAGTGATAAAAAAATTGAACAAAATATTATTGATGAATTTATAAATAATATAGAATTTAAAAATAAAATTAATAAGAATAATAACCCTAAAATTGTTAAAATAATTGAATAGGAATAGTATAATTATGCAAAAAAAACAAAATTTAAAAAACAATAATCCAAAATCAGTCACTAAAACTAGATCAAGACAAACTAATATTGTTAAACAAGATAATAATTTAACTAATAATATAATAAATAATCCTTTAAATTCTACAAAAACAAAAAAGAAAAAAACATCAATTATTTTAGGTAACAATAAATCTAATAATGAACAAACATACAAAAAATCAAGTGCAGATAATATTAAAAAAATTAGTAATCTATCTTTTAATGATGAATTAGCTACCACTTTTGATCCTCATTTTATTTTAGAATCTGCAAATAAAAATAGTTTTCTATTAAAATCTCCAAATGAAATTTTGGATGCTTTAATTCATTTTGCTAAATCTAAAAAAAACAAAAACAAAATTAAAGAAACTGATGTGCAAAAGGCATTTGAACATTTTTCATTAACTGATGATGAAATGCAAGAAATTTTTATCACTCTAGATAATAATGAAGTTGAGCTTGTTGTTGGTGAAAATGATGAAGAAGAAAATAATAAAAAAGAAGAAAATTATGGAATTACTAATAATGATATATTTAACAATTTTAAATCAACATCATATTTACATCAAAATGATTATGTAGATGATACAATTAAAGCATTTTTGGGAACACTTGGTGATTCAAAAATGTTAAATAATGATGAAGAATTGTATTTAGGTGAATTATTAAAAAATGGTGATGAAGAACAAAAACAATATGCTATTGATCAATTTTTTACATCCAATTTGCGTTTAGTAATTTCAATTGCTAAAAAATATTTAAATAGAGGATTGGATCTTGAAGATTTAATACAAGAGGGAAGTCAAGGTTTATTAAAAGCAATTAGTAAATATGACTACAATCTAAAAAATAAATTTAGTACTTATGCAACTTGATGAATTCGTCAAGCAATAACAAGAGCTATTGCTGATCAAGCGAGAATTATTAGAATTCCTGTTCACATGGTTGAAACAATTAATAAATTA
>CASDOM010000028.1 GCA_949282435.1 uncultured Ureaplasma sp. | reverse complement strand
TAATAAATGACTAATACTTTTATGTTTGTTATAGTCACTTTTTAATTTATTGTATTGAATTAAATAATTATTTGATTCATTAATTGGTAATTTATATTTATAAATAATATGTTCAATTTCTTTTAGTATAATTTTTGAATCATTATTTAATAAATATTCTAATATTGATGATAAATGTTTATCATTATCATTTATTCAATATTTTTTAGCCGATTTATAACAAGATGTAACAATTGCACTACCTGCAAATGGTTCAATAAAATTATCAATATTTTTTTTAGGAAAATTACCTATAAGTTCTTTTATCATTCGTCATTTATTACCTAAATGATTAAATGCAGGTTTAGGATAATTTTCATTTAATCTTTTAATAGATTTTTCATAGTAAGTTTTATCTAATTCTGATGCAATAAAATATCTATCTAATTTATCAGCAACAATTGATATAGTACCAGATCCTGAGAATGGATCAAAAATAATATCACCTTGATTTGAATGAATTTTTAATAAATCATTAATTAATTTTTCTGGTTTTTCTGTTGGATGTATTCTTTTAACGCTTGGAGATGAAAATACAAATTCAGGTCTTAAATAATTATTTTTATTATTATTAAAAACTCATTTAGCTCCTCTTTTAACTGCTCATATAATAAATTCATAATCTGTAACATATCTTCTTAATATATTTCTAGGCATTGGAGCAGGTTTAATTCATCTTATTAAATCTTTTATTTCAAATCCTTCATATTCTAATTTTTGTGCTATTATACCCATGTTTTTTCAATCATTAAAAATTAATATTGATCCATTTTTGTTTAATATTTCACTTATTCCATTTAATCATTTTAATTGATCAAAGTTTTTATCTCAATCTCCAAAATCAATTCCAGATCTTCCAATGGTTTTAAAATTATTTTTTCTAGAAATATTATAAGGAGGATCAGTTAAAATCAAATCTACCTTAAAATTTTCTTTTTTCATTTGTTCAATTAAATCTATGCAATCGATGTTATAAATTTTATTTTTGGTAAGATAATTTTTATTATTTAACCTTTTCATAATCTTAATTATATAAATTTAATTTTTATTAATAAATACATTTTATTTTAATTTTGATATTTTTTCTTTTAATTCCATATGTTGATATTGATATTTTGCTAATTTTTCTTTTTCAACATCAACCTTTTGCTTAGGGGCATTTTTAATAAAATTAGGATTAAATAATAATTGTTGACAACGATTAATTTCAAATTCAACTATTTCTAATTGTTTATTAAGTTTTAATAATTCTTTTTGCTTATCAATTAAATTTTCCATATCAATTTTAATACTAAAATTACTACAAACAATATTATTAAAATTAGATATTGAATTTGAAGATATATAAATATTATTTTCATTTAAATATTTATTAATAAAATCAACATCATTATCAGTTAATTTAAAATTTGCACTATCAATAATAATATTAATTAATTTAGAATTGCTAATATCATTTTCTTTTTTAAATTTTCTAATTACAAATAATATTTCAAAAACTAAATTAATTAATGAATCATTAAATTTAATATTAATAGGAGATGGGTATATTTCAGACATTATTGATATTTTTTTGTTAGGAAAACATTGGTATAGTTCTTCACTAACAAATGGTGTAAAAGGATGTAACATAATTAAAATATTTTTTAATATATAACCTAATACATTTATTGTTTGTTCATTATTTTGTTTAATATCAATTTTAGTAATCTCTAAATATTGATTAAAAAATTTATCTCAAACAAAGTCATAAATTTTTTTAAAAGCAACAACAAAATTATATGAATCCATATTTTTCTTAATGTCAATCAATAAATTGTTAAATAAATTTACAATTCATAAATTAAAACCAGATAAATTTTGTATATAATTTTCATTTAAATCATTATAAATAGATTCAAAATTATTAATACTAAAAATATAACGAGCACCGTTTCATAATTTATTAATAAAATTCCAATTAGCTTTAATTTTTTCTTCAGAATAATTTAAATCTTCACCTAAAGTAGCAGTAGTTGTTAAAAATAATCTTAAGGAGTCACAACCATACTTGTGAATAACATCCATAGGATCAATCCCATTACCTAATGATTTAGACATTTTTCTACCTTGAGAATCACGAATTAAACCATGAATTAAAACATTTTTAAATGGTATTTTATTAGTAAAATAATTTGAAAACATCATCATTCTACTTACTCAAAAGAAAATAATATCATACCCTGTAACTAAAACATTTGTAGGAAAATATTTTTCTAATAATTCATTTTTAAATGGAAAACCCAAAGTAACAAGAGGTCATAAACCAGATGAAAATCAAGTATCTAAAACATCATTATCTTGAGTTCAATTTTCTATATCAATTGGGGGATTAACATCACAATAAATTTTTGATGAATCATGTTTGTTATATCAAATTGGAATTTGATGACCTCATCACAATTGACGACTAATGCATCAATCTTCAATATTTTCTAATCATTGAATTAAATTATTATTAAAATGTGGTGGAACAAATTGAACAGCATTATTTAATTTTTTTTGATTTTTTAATATATCCTTTATTAAAGGTTTCATATCAACAAATCATTGTCATGACAAATATGGTTCTACAACAGTGTTTGTACGTTCAGAAAAACCAATATTACTAATAACATTTTCAATATGATCCAACAAACCTTTTTGTGAAATATCATCTACTAATTTATTTCTACATTCAAATCTATCCATACCACCATAGATAGGAATATCATTAACAATAGTACCATCAGGATTTAAAATATTAATAATATCTAAATTATGACGTAATCCAATTTCATAATCATTAAAATCATGAGCAGGTGTACATTTCATTACACCGGTACCAAAATTTATATCAATGTAATCATCACAAATAATAGGTAATAATTGATCATTTGCAGGATTAATAAATTTTTTATTTAAAATATTTTTATATCTATTGTCGTTTGGATTTACAACAAGACAAACATCACCGAACATTGTTTCAGGTCTTGTAGTAGCAACAATCAAACAATCTTTTTTATCTTCACTAAAATATTTAAAATAATACATTTTATTAGATACTTCTTTATGTATTACTTCAATATTTGAAATTGCAGTTTTTAATATTGGATCTCAATTAACCATCTTTTTTTTACGATATATTTTTTTATCATTATAAAGTTTTACAAAAACATAATTTACAGCTTCATTAATATCTTTATCCATTGTAAATTTTTCATAATCATAAGATAATGCTATACCCATTTTTTTTCATTGACTATGAATAAAATCAGATTGGTCTTTTGATCACTTTCAAATTTGCTCAACAAATTTATTACGTCCTAAATCATCTTTAGTTAATTTTTGTTCATCTTTTAAAATCTTTTCAAATTTTGTTTGTGTAGCAATACCAGCATGATCAGTACCAGGAACTCATAAAACATTTTTTTGGTTCAAAATATTATATCTAATTAAAATATCTTGTAAACTTACATCTCATGCATGTCCTAAATGTAATTTACCAGTAACATTTGGAGGTGGCAAAATTATACTAAATGTTTCATCAATATTTTTTTTAGGATCAAATAAATGATTTTCTAATCAAAAATCATATTTATTTTTTTCTACATCATGATGATTATATTTTGAATCTAAATCTTTCATAAATACCTCATTAATGTCTATTATTAATTTTATTAATTAATGAATATAAAAAACTAATATTTTGTTTAGTTTTTGCAGAAATTGGGACAATTTTACTAATATCAATATTTAAAAAATTAGATATTTTTTTTATATTATTATCAAAAAATGACTTTGATTGCTTGTCAATTTTAGTTAAAAGAATAAAATGTTCAATATTATATTTTTTTGATAATAATTCTAAATGTTCACTCATGCTAACATCATCATTTGTAATTACATCACAATTACATAATTGGAAAATACAAATTAATTTTTTAGATCATAATAAATATTCATTTATCAAATTTTTAATTAATATATTATCACTATGAGAAACCTTTGCATAACCATACCCTGGTAAGTCAACCAATATAAAATTAGAAAAATCAAAAAAATTAACTAATTTTGTACATCCAGGTTTAGAAGATGTGTGTGCAATTTTTTCATTTGCTAATGCATTAATTAATGTTGATTTTCCAACATTAGATCTTCCTATAAAACAAAATTGATTTCTATTGTCATTATAATATTGATCAATAAAATTTGCGGACTTAATAAATTTAGCCATTATTTCACTTTAACAGCACGACGATAAATATCATTAATTTGTTTTTCAGTAGGTTTTCTCCCAACTTGTTGATATATCATTCTAATTGTATCTTTAGTAATTGGTGGATTTTTTTTCAATTGTTTTTTAAAAACATATTTTGCAATGAAAAAACCAATTATACCACCAGCCAATATTGCTAAGATAATTCCAACAACAATACCAGCAATCGCTCCTCCAGTCATTTTTAACTCCCATATTTTAATTTTGTATATATTATAATTTTAAATTATATAGTAATATTTTGTTTCAAAATTACTAAATATATTTTTAAAAATTATAAGTAACTAAAAACTTAATAATTTTAATTAATATTATCAAGATGTTTGAAAAAATATTCTAATTCTCAAGCAACACCATCATCATTATTAGAATATTTAGTAATATGTCTTGCAGTTAATTTTGCGGTATCACGTGCATTTTTCATAGCAAATCCATATTTTGCTTTATGCAACATTCTCATATCATTGTCACCGTCACCAAAAGTTAATATTCTATCATATGGAATTCCGTAATATGACGCAAGATAATTCAAACCCATTGCCTTGTCTGTAAACATAGTATTAATTTCAACCACAAAACCATTATTAGGAAATTTTACCATTCTTAATTGTAAATTTGGAGAAATAGATTTTACAAAATAAACAATTGTATCAAACTTAGAAATATCATCGCTCTTTATATATAATAATAATGCGCTAATATCAACATTTAAATTATCTATATTATCATTTAAACATGCTAAATTAGGATCTAACAAATCTAAATGATAATATTTTTTAAACTCTTCTGCATACTCAGAAACATCATTTTTAGTTAATTGAATTTCATTGGTTCTTGTTTCAAAAAAAGCATTAGAAATTATGGATCTAACTTCAGGATTTTTTAAAATATTAATCGCTATATCTTTAGAAAAACAAAAATCAATTGGAGAAAAAAAATTGTCAGTAGGATTTCAAATATAAGCACCATTTTGATTAATCATTATAGAATTAAGGCCTAATTGATTATAGATATTAATAGACCCTCTTTTTGGTCTACCTGTAGCAATACAAAAAATATGACCTTGGTCGGTAATTTTGTTAATAGTATTGATTGTGTTTTGAGATAATTCACCATTTTTATTTAATAATGTTCCATCTAAATCACTAATAATTAAATATCTTTTCATAATATTTTATTATTCCTTAATTAAACCAATTGTTTTGTAAACTAAATTTATTTTATTTTTAGCATATTCTTTAGCTTTTATAGCACCATTTTTAGCAATTAAATCAATTTCTTCATCATTTAATGAATTATATTTTTTTTGATAATCATCTATAAATTTAATATATTCATCAATTAAATCTTTTTTAAAGTTAGCATAATTTGAAGAAATATATTTATTTTCAATTTCTTCAATAGACATATCAGTTAATGCTGAATATATAGTAATTAAATTACTAACTCCAGGTTGGTTTTCAACATCAAATTTGATTAAATTTAACGAATCTGTTATTGCAGATTTAATTTTATTAATTGATTCATTTTTATCTTCATTTAAAAATAATACACCTTTTGATGATTTTGATGATTTTGACATTTTAATTGTAGGGTCTTGCAAGTCCATAATTTTAGCTCCAACTTTTGGAATAGACGGTACTGGAACCTTAAATAAACTTGTATTATATGCATTATTCATTCTAATTGCAATATTTCTTGTTAATTCAATATGTTGTTTTTGATCACTTCCAACAGGTACTAAATCTGCATCATATAATAAAATATCACTAGCTTGTAAAACAGGATATATTAATAAACCAGTAGGAATCATTTCAGTACCATTATTTTGTTTTATAGATTTTGCACATTTATCCTTAAATTGAGTCATTCTACTTAACTCACCAATAGTTGTATTACATAAAAAAATGTGTTCTAACATTGTATGTTCTTCTATATCAGATTGATAAAAAAAAGTAACTTTTTGTGGATCTAAACCGCATGCAATAAAAGTTTTAATAATATTTCTTGAATTTTTTAATAAATCTTTAGAATTAGGTATTTTTGTAGTAAATGAATGTAAATTTGCAACAAATATAAACATTTCATATGAATCTTGAAGTTTTACAAATTCTTTAATTGAACCAATATAATTTCCTAAAGTAACATTATTTGTTGGTTGAATTCCACTAACAACTCGTTTCATATTATCTCCATAACAATATTAATATATTATATATAAATATAGTTTTTTTTATCATTATGTTTATAATTAATATAAAGCAATAATATAAATTTACATTTAAATATGGATATATTAAATAATAAAATTAATTTTTTTAATTTAAAACAAAGCAATAATATTGATGATTTAATATTAAAAAATAATAACTTTATTCTTGATAAAAAAAATTACAATTATTTAATTGCTATTGGTGGAGATGGTACATTTTTAGAGTGTGTAAAAAATAATTTTAATAAAAAAATAAATATATTACTATATAACAATGGTAATTTAGGTTTCTTTTCATCAAAATTTAATAATTATAAAATTGATCTTAAAAAAATTGAATTTGTAAATTATAAATTATTAAAAATTGAATTTGATAATAAAACATATTATGCATTTAATGAAATATTAATTATGTCCAAAAATCAAACATATGATTTTAAATTATCAATTAACAATCAACGATTTTATAATTTTTATGCTAGTGGATTTTGTATAAATACAGCATATGGTTCAACTGGGTTAAATAGATCATTAAACGGCCCGATGTACTATGACAATAATTTAATATGTTTTAATGAATTTTTAACAAGTAAATATAATCAAAAAAATTTAAATCAAGCATTATTAATAGATAAAAAAATATTAATATCTTCAAAAGAAATTATTGATGATAAAAATTTTATAATTAAAATAGATGGTCAAAATATTGATAATTTTAATTTTAAAGAAATCTATTTTTCATTAAAAGAATCACAAGCAAAAATTGATTTATCATTTAATAAATGAATTGATACGATTCAAAAGAAAATTTTATAGGTGATGTGAGTATGAAAATAAACAAAAAAATTATAAAAATAATTTATAATTGCATAGTTTAAACGTATCCTCAATTAGTGTTGTCCACTAATAGGGGATATGTTTATTGACAATATTTTTTTAACAACTGAACAAAATTTAGAAATATTAAGGTTTGGTACTAAAGATGAAAAAATCATATAAAATTGCATTAATAACTTGCGCAACAATTTTAGGTATTGGTTTATTAACTAGTGCAATTGCAATTCCTATCATAGCAATAGGAAATTTATTATCAAAACAAAATCATTCAAATCAAGAAAATATTGGTAAAAAATTAACTTCGCAAGAAGTTCAAAAAAATTTTAATCAAGGTGGTATTTGATATCAAAAAACTTTTCTCACTGGAGAAGATTTTGTTAATTATGATGGTGGGCTTACTACTGATTGTTTTAATAACTTAACATATGTGCTTGAATATGTAGAACTTTATGATACAACATGAATAAATCCTGATGATTTAGGAAATAAAAATATTTATTGACCAAAAATAAAAATTATTAAAATTAAAGAAACTGATTCTACTTCGAAAAATATTTTTCAATGTAATAATATCTTATTTTATGCAACAGGTAATTTAACTTATTGTGCAGCTACAATTATTGATCGTATTAATAATATAACTATTTCTTTTCCAAATAAAAATGAGCTTCCTGTAAATAGATTATTAGAAATATCAAATGATTTTTATAAAGATGATATATTTAAAAACGTTTCGAAGATTAATATTAATTCAGATTCTGTAATATACATTGGTAAAAATGCTTTTTCAAATTGTCAAAAATTATATGAATTTTTATTTTTAGATTTAAGAGATAGAAAACCTAGTGCAGTAATTATTGAATCCAATGCTTTTACTAATACAAATTTATTAGCTGCTAGTATAAATGCACCTTTGGGGATTGATATTGGTGAAAATGCTTTTTATAATTGTTCTTCATTAAAATGAACATGCTTAACCTCTGATATTGCAGTTATCTTACAAAAAAATTCTTTTAAACAATGTAATGTTGATTTTACATCAATTATTAATAGTTGTGGTTTAGAAGTATATGATTATGCATTTGAAAATCAATATAATAATTTTGTTTTTTCTATAACAACTTTCTTTTTGTGAACTGGTTATAAGTTTTCATTAAATGCATTTAGTAATATAAATATTACTGATATTAATAATTTTCAATTTTATGTTTATAATAAAGAATTAACTACAAAAGATATTTTTATTAATATAGGTTTAACTCAAGAACAAATTGATAAAATTCAGATAGATAATGGTAATTAAATTTCATTAATGGAATCTAAGGCAAAAATTGATTTATCATTTAATAAATGAATTAAAACAATTCAAAAAAAATTTTATAGGAGATGTGAGTATGAAAACAAATAAAAAAATTATTTTATTTTATATTTTTACTTTTGGAATAGGTTATTTCATTATTAAAAAAAATACAAAAAAATATAATGATATTAGTGGTACACATAAAATTGGTTTTGATATAAAAAAATTAATTCTTTATTTAGGTGGTTATGATAACATTGTTAATGTTACTTCAACTATAAACAATTTAAAAGTGGAACTTAAAAATATTGATTTAATTAATATTGATGAAATAAAAAAATTAAATGCAATTGGTACATTAAAAAATAATAATTGTATAACTATATTATTTGGTGATAATAGTCAATATATCGCAAAATTACTAAGTAATGAATTAAAGTTTTAAAAATATGATTATAATATTATTTGTATAATATGCTAACGTTGTTAGATATTTGGTAATAAATGTTATTTATTGCAAATTCAGTATTATACATTTTATTTTTTGAAAAAAACTATATCTTTATGAATAATAAATTAAAAAATAAATTTAATACAGATAGTATTAAACGTTATTTTATGTTTGACACTTATAATGCAATCATAAAAAAAGAAATTATTGGTGGAATAACTATATTTCTTGCAATGTGTTATATATTATCTGTTAATCCAAGTATGATTGGAAACGCACCATTATCTAATCAAGTTGATAAATTTGCTTCTCAATATCATGGTGGATTGTTTTTGGCAACTTCTATTTCATCGTTTGTTGCAACTTTATTTATGGGGTTGTGAGCAAAAATTCCTGTAGCATTAGCTCCTGGAATGGGGTTAAATGCATTTTTTACATATACTGTTGCTCAAACAGTTGGTTTTGAATCTGCATTAAGTATTACGATTTTATCTGGTTTTTTATATCTAATAATTGTAATGACACCATTAAGGTCTATTATTTCAAAAAATATTCCAACTAATTTTAAAATTGCGGTTGGTAGCGGTATTGGGTTATTTATGGCTTTTTTAGGCTTACAAAATTCAGGAATAATAGTTGGAAGTACTAATGTACCAATAACGTCATTAGGAGACTTTACTAATCCATTAGTAATTCTTGCATTATGCTTAATTATGTTAGGGTTAATATTACATTTTGCAAAAATACCCGGAGCTATAATTATAACAATGCTGTTTGGAGCGTTTATTATAATAATATTATCAGTTACTCAAGTTATAAATAAAAATGAACAATATTATGGTTTATTAAATAACTATAGTGATTTTAGCAGTTTTAAATATGTTGTAAGTGCAGGATGAAAAGGTTTTTCAAATATAAATATGTGAAAAAATCCAATTACATATATTGGTTTATTATCATTTTTATATATGGATTTTTTTGATACAACTGGTAGTTTAATATTAATTGATAAAATTAGCGATTTTTCCAAATATAACACAAAATGAATTAGTAGAGCAAATCAAGTTGATGCTGTATCAACAATTTTTGGTGCTGGTATTGGTTCTACAACTGTAACTGTATTTGTAGAATCAATAAGTGGTATTGAAAGTGGAGCTAAAACTGGATTAGCAGCAATTATTACTGCATGCTTATTTGGTTTATCAATTGCACTATGACCAATATTAAAAGTTTTTATGCCTATTAATAATTTACAACCAGTAACATCTGTTGCGTTGGTGATTGTTGGAGCAACTATGTTAGGACAAATTAGACATTTTGAATGAGAAATTTTCGCTGATATTCCAATGTTATTTATGACCATAACAATGATGTTATTAACCAATTCTATTGCACATGGAATTTCATTTGGAATGATAACATATGTATTAATGAATTGATCATTAGGATTTATACAAAAAATTAAAAATCGCAAAAAAGTTGTTAATGATCTAGTTGTACCTGTTACAGATACACAAAATTATGTAAAAACACGAGAATTTAATTATTGAAAACGTATAAATAAAATATGTGTAATTATTTCAATAATTTCTTTAATTTACATAATTTTAGAAATTGGAATGACATATGCTAATTGATTTTAAATTAAATATATAATTTTTAACAACATTAAATTCAATAAAAATATAAAATTATATATGTAAATAAGGATATTACATTTAATGAAATGATATAAAAAAATATATAAATTAAATTTATTTAATCAAATATATTCACCACTTATAATTGCTTTTTATATTGCTTTATATTTTGATGCTAATTTATGGACCACAGATAATAAATATGCATTAATAACAGTCACATGTATATTATTTTTACCTATTATAGTATTGTTAATTATTAATTTGATTTTTATTTCTACAATTAATAATAATGAATTAAATTTAAATAAAAAATTATTATTAATTGGCATTAGTATTATCACAATTTTATCCACAATATTAACATTATGTTTTAACAAATATTTAACCAATAATTTTAATGAAGAATTTGTATTATCAAATACATTAAAAATAAATTCATGATTAGTATCTATATATTTATTAATAATGATTATATTTGCAATTATATATTCAATTTTAGATCATTTTATTAAATCAGGCTCGGTTACTACTGATACATTTTCAATATTATTTGTATTATCAATTTTTATATTTTTATATGAATATTTTGTTTTAGTGTTTTATGTAATTAATTTAAAAAATAAAACGCATTTAGAAAAATTTTATATGTGTTTGCCTTTCTTTAATATATATTTATCAACATATTAAAAGATTATGATTTAAACATATTGACAAATTATATATATATATATATATAATTAAAATGATTATGAAAACAAGAGAATATTTTAAAAAAATTACTTTTACACTTTATATATTATCTATACTTATATTTTCAATTCTTCCTGTATGTTTTTTTTTACAAGCACAATGTTAAGCTTTTTTTTGCTAGAATATGATCCTTATACTGATCCGGTTTTTATAACTAGTTTAACTATTGACATCTTTACTTTAATTATGTTTACAATATTATCAATATTAATTTTTGTTTATTGAAAAATTTATTTAAATAGTATTAAACAAAATTATTATGGTTTTAATGAATATTGATATTCATCTTTTTTACGTTGAACAAAATATAATAATTTAAAAATATGATTAATATTTACATTTATTTCATTTGGTGTATTTTGTATATATTTAGTTATAAGTGTTGTTTATAACTTTGTAAATCTTGATATTGAAACTGAAACGAATTTATGAGTTGCAAATTTAGTATTATGAATTTTATTATTTTTATCATTTACTCCAACACTTGCAATAAATTTCTTTAATATATTTTGATTTAAAATCAAATTATTTGATGCTAATTATTGAAATAATAATTTTAATAAACAAAATAATGAAAATTTAATTGAATATCAATTAGGAATAGTAATATATGATGAATATAATTATGATAAACAAATTATAGGAGCTAATTTTTACTCTATTCTTTTAAGCTCATTTATGCTAACATGTATTGCATTTATCATTGCATCTCCTTGTACATTAGGTTTATACATCACAATATTACACATACGTCAAAAACGAATAAATTCAATGCTAAATTTGTTTAATAAATATGATTTAAAAGAATATTCATCATTATTATTAACTGATAAAAATTATTATAAAGTAATAAAAAAATTTGAAAAAGAAATATCAAATGCAAGAATTAAATGTTTACAAAATAATTAATATAATTTATTTTTTATTTAGCAAATTATAATATTTACATTGTGATGACATTAATTAATAATAATGATAATTATTAATAAAAAAAGAATTAAATAAAATTCTAAATGAATATAAAAATCATGAAATAATTTATCTTGATTACAATGATTCTTTATATGATTTATATTTTGAAACAAAACAAAATAAATTAAGTTTATTACCTTCATTATATGTTATTAGAAATGTTAATTGTTTTAGTAATCTTGAAGAATTTAACGCCAATTCTAAATATTTAAATTATTTTAATGAACATAGGGATGTTGATATCATTTTTTTATCCAATAATAAAATATCATCATCAAAACATATTAATGATTTTATAAAAACAATAAAGTATATTAAAATTGATGAATTAAATCATAATTATTTTAAAAATTATATAGAAAAATATTTAAATATCAATAATATTCATATTAGTAATAATTTACTAGAATTATTAATATCTAAATTACCTCACAATTTAAATATTATTGATAATGAATTAAAAAAATTAATAAATATAGATAAACATATTGATGTTAACGTTATTAATAAAATAATATGTGATTATAATGAATATAATTTTTTTGAATTCTGTGAAAGTTTATTAAAACAAAATATTGAAGTAATTAAAATTTATGAC
>CASDOM010000027.1 GCA_949282435.1 uncultured Ureaplasma sp. | reverse complement strand
ATTAAATTTATTTTCATTTAATAATAATTTTAAATAATAAGAATGTTTTTAATAACAAAGAAAATTATTATAAATATTATTATCTTTAATAATATATAATAAATAAAGAATATATATATATATATATATATTGATAGAGTCATCAATATGTAATGATATGTATATTCAAATTTTTGTAAGGAATATACATACATTATGAATAAAATAAAATTTTCATGATTATTAATTGGTGCTGGAGTAACATGTGCAACTATAGCTAGTCCAATTTTAACATCTTGTAGTTGTAAATATAATTCAACATCAAATTATTCAAGTTTATGAAAAGTAAGTAATAACAATTGTATTTATATTGAAAATTCAAACTTTACCGATAATTTAAATAATATTGAAATTAAAGATAAAGACAATAATCCTATAAATTTCAATAAACAAACATCATCAATTAAAAATAATGGAATATATTTATCATTAAATGAAAATCATAATAATCTTGATTATGTAAAAGTAATTAATACTAGTAACAATGACTCAATAGTATTAACTGATTCTAATATAAAAACATTTAATAATATAAATTTAGCAGATGATCAAAAAATATTTTTTGATTGGATTAAAGACACATGTAATAACAATATCCCAACAATTGGATTTATTAGAAATGCTGCATTAACATATCAACAAGCTTTTTATATTGCATTAATCAATTATTTTTATAATGTTCAAAGTAATAATCTTAATGATTCAAGTTATTGATTTGCATGAGATCATTTATGAACACAAAATAAAATTAATTTTAATGCATTAATTGAAAATAAAGTATGAAACGGTAATTATGAATTTTCATCAAATAATATTGCAAAAAATAATTTTAATTTATATAAGAATATAGATATATATGATAATGTAAATCAAATAATTGAAACATTTACAACTATTATGGAAAAACATAATGTTGATAAATTTGATTTTGTAACTGATGAAATTCAATTTATGCACATGTTTAGAAATAATAAGTCTAAATTTTTTAATTTTATTTTCAAACATGCTAACAAGATTATAATTTTATCTGATGGTGCATATCATACTAATACAACCGTTCCGTATCTAATTAATCAATACCAAAATCACAAAATTAAATCACGTGAACAAATAATTGATATGTATAATGAATTTTTAAAAGGAAATAGATCACTTACTCAAAATTGTGTTTTAGATTTATTATTGTTGAAAAACTATGAACAAAATAATCATAATTCAAAATTCAATTTTGTTCAATTTATCAATTATGATTCAAATATCTTTAATTCTATTAATTTAAATGATGTATATAGATGAAATGAATCATCTTTTTCAACAAATTTTGTTGATTATGGAAAGAATATATTAACAGATACAAATAGTATTCAAAAATATTTAGATGTATATACAAAATTATTTTTCAATGTCGATTTATCATTAAATAATTTATTTGTTAGTGGTCAATCTGAATATGATCCAAACAAAAAGAATGCAATATTTCTAGGTAGTTCATTGTTTAAACCCTTAAAAGGTAATGTTAGTGAAAATAATTTTTCTAGATTAGATATTATGCCTGATGTTTTAAATGAAGTTCAAAACACCATTACTACAATATTGACAAAATATCCACCAAATGAATATAACATTATTTTTAAATTACATCCTGTATTTTCTAATGCTGATGATCCACAATGTTTAGGTGCAATAAATTATGTTAAACAAATTACAAATAATGCAATAACTAATCCAATCATAGTTAATTCATCAATCCCATTAGAAACATGAATTGCATATGATTATTATAACTATACTAATAATAGTGGCCAAAGTGTAATATTTAAATCAAACAAACCTGAAGAATGGTCAACATTCTTTGGTTTACAAGCAACTACTACAACCATTCAAACTACTAGACAATTTTATCAAAGTACATTTGGAATAGATAAATACAAAGTTGCGCAATTAATTCCATTTTCTAATTTTCCAATTCCAAAATTATTCCCAATAATTGATAGACTTACTAAAAATAATTCAACTCATGATTATAGTAATGCAAATTTACAAGATGTAGAAAATATTTATAAACCATATTGTCCATCTATTACATTTGGAATGGATAATTTAGAAGATTATGATTCAATTATTTTAAACTTTTAATATTGTTAATTTTATTTATTAGATTTAATTGTTTTTTCATATTCTTTAATTTCAGTTACTAGAGTATTAAAATCAAATGATCTACGATGAGGATCTGATAAATCCTTAAAATCAAGATTATGGTTGTTTTTACTAAAACTATATATTTTTTCTAAATGATAATCTTGACTTATATCATTTAAATATTTAACAATAGCATTAGATTTTTCATTTCAATTTTGATCAATATTATTTTTCCCAACACCTTTTCCTTCAAAAATTCAAACTTGTTTTGTGTTTTCATTAATCATGATAAAATCAGGAAAATAAGATCTAACTTTATTATCATCATCTAAATATTGAATATAATAGTCAATATTTTTATTTATTCCATTTCTAAAAATATGAATAAAATCGTTTGATTTGTCACCATATTCATCTTTAATTTCATTATAAAATTTTCTTTCATGACTAGAATCTAATTCATCATCATCTAAACGTATATTGAAAGAGTTTACTTTATCTCATTTTCCAGGTTCCCACTTTAATTTAGATACCTTATAAGTTTCTGGTAATAAATATTTTTTAGTAGAATGTGAAATATGTTTTGCAAGGTATTCATTTTTTAAAATTTCAATATAAGTTTTAAAATCAACATAATTACCATTTATATTAAAATTATAGTTAAATCAATTATAAACACATGCCAAATAAAATTTTTTTATTGTTTGATCTAACTTATATACATTTAAAGCTATTTGATCTAACACAGTATTAACAAAATTAGATGATTTAGTTATTGTTCTAAATTTAATATATAAATCAAATAGTGTAATATTGTTAATATCTTTAAAATTAAATTGTAATTGTCTAGCTCTAGCACGTACTTCTTTATTAATTTCTGATTCATTTTTTTCAACAACTAATTTGGATGAAAATATAGTTGATGAAATATAATTATCATCTTTCTTAAAATCGAAAAAATTTTTAAATTGATCAAAACCTATAACTTTATCAACAACATAATCAATTAGTTTGTTTTCATCATATTGATTATTAAATTCAATCAAAACTTTATTAATTGAAAAGTGTGTATTTTTAGCAGGTAGGGATCTTGATACGTTAACTAAATCATCTTCATCAATAACTATTTTTTCTTTTTTTATGTAATTTCGATAATAATCATTTTTAGTAAAAACATATGCACTATCTATTAAATCATTATCATAATATTTAAAAAATGGATTTCTTAATATTCTACCTAATGTTTGAATATTAAATGATTCTTTTTTACTATCTCTAATTCTAACCAAAATATTAGCTCTAGGTATATCCCATCCAGTTGCAATAGCTTGTTTAAAAATTAAAATTTCAATTGGTGATTTATTTTCAACTAAATCATCTTTATCTTTAATTGTTTTATCTTTATCTAATCAAATAGCATAATTATAACCTTTTTTAAAACCTTGTGATTCTAATAAATTTTCAATTTTTTCTAACAAATATTTATCTGTTTTAAAATTATCATAAATAGTTTTACCATCTGGAATTTGGATTAAAATTAGGGGATTAATATCAATTTTATGTTTTCTATATAATGCTTTAATTTCTTTTTGTTGTTCAATAGCATCAATAATTAATTGTTCTTCTTCTGAATATTTATTAATATCACTATTTAATGACTTAAAGGATGAAATAATAACATTCTTTTTAATTGCAGCTTCAGATCTAACATCATCATAAGTAATTATATAATCAGGTGTATCATTGTTTTGTTCTAAGGTTGCAGAAACTTTAATAATTTTATATGGATCTAATTCTTTTAAAATTGTATCTTTAATATTAATAGTATCTTTTGATGAACTATTAATTTCACGATGAGCTTCATCGATAATTAAAACAATATTAATATTACGTTTTTTAGTATTATCTATAACTCTATATATATTATTTTTTTCACTATCAATTTCAGTAATTTTAGTTCCACTTTTAATCATTGATCAACCAATAAAATATACTTTATTTGGCATAAAATATTCTATATTTGAAAGATAAAATTTGCTATTCGAACCTTTTTTATTTGATGTTCCAATATATTCAGTTGAATAACCTTTTACTCAATCTTTTTTAACATATGAGTCAATTTTGTTGTAACCTTGAAAATCTAAAGAACCAATTGATGGAGCGATAAATAAAAATGTAGTATCATTATTATTTAAAAAAACATTTTCTAAATATTGATCAATGATTTTAGCAATAATAAAGGTTTTACCACTACCTGTTGGAGATTGTAATTTAAATTCCTTATTGTTTTGCAAATGTTCAATAGCAAAATTAATTGCATTATTTTGATATGAAAGTTGTTTTTGTTTGGTCATTGTTAATCTCCTATTTTTTGCATTGATATTTTTTTAAAAATAAATTCAAAAATTTCATCAATATTTGCATCACTTGATAAATTCATATAATTTTCTAATTGAATAATAACTTTGTAAACTTTTTTAAAAACATTTTGTATAGAGGTTTTAAAATTATTAATCATTTCATTTTTTGAATCTTGAAAAGAGTTAGATATTAAATTTTCAAAATCAAGATAATTTGTAATTCAATTATTCTTTAAAATAAAAAAACATAAAATTATAAATCAATCATTTTGATTAATCAATTTAATTGATTCAGAATCAATATCATAAAATTCAATAGAATGTGATTGAGATTTATTAGTAATTTTTAAAGCAAATAAAAATAATTTTTCAAGTTTATTCATATTAATTTTTATATCTCTATATGAAATATAGTCATTTAATAAAAAATCTCATTTTGAAATTGAATTAAACAAATTTACTTTTACACATTTATTATTAAATTCATGATGCTTTTTTTGTATATTTATAAATATTTCTTTTTTTAAATAGGTTAATGTGTCTATTGGTAAATTATAATAACAATTAAAAAATTTGTTTAAATATTTTTCGTCGTTAATATTTTCAACTTCAAAAATAGAATC
>CASDOM010000026.1 GCA_949282435.1 uncultured Ureaplasma sp. | reverse complement strand
GGATTGGAAAATACACCTTCAAGATCTATTCAAAATAATAAACAAATATTAATTGATGCATTAAATAATCATAAAGATTTATTATTTAATAATGCACCACAAGATTTTTATATTGCTGATGTAAATATTAATAGTGTTACTAATGATTCAATTAATTTTGATTTAATAATGAACGAAATTTATTGAAGTGGTAAACCATCAACTACATTAGGTGATTGTAGATGAAGTAAATTTATTATGAATGGATTTAATCCTACTTATACATCATTAATTAATACTTCAATTAATGCTGATGAATTGATTTCTAGCTTTGCTCCATATGAATTAGCAAATCATAAAAATGAATTAAGTCAATTTATTGTTAATCACCAATCTGAATTATTCAATAATTTAGTAGAACCATTAACAACATCAAATTTTAGTATTGATAATTTTGTTGCTAACAATTCAACTAGTGAAAAAATTACTATTACATTAAACAGTTCATATTTTGGTGGAACAATTTCTTCAACTGATAATTTATCATTTGAATTATCAATTAATGGATTAACAAACAAAGATACGAGTGTTATTAGAGAAGATTCTAATAGAACATATAGTGCATCTGAACTTGGAATTGGTAATATGACTATTGATCAAGTAAATGAACAAATAATCATTAATGCATTAAATTCACATAAAGACTTATTATTTAATAATGCTCCTGAAGGATGATATGTTGAAAAAATAAAAATTAATAGTAAAAATGAATCTGAAATTAACTTTGATTTAAAAATGAATGAAATTTATTGAAATGGTAAATTATCAACATCTGAAAGAGATACTACATGAGGACATTTTATAATAAATTCATTCAAAGTACCTGAAACTACATCTTATTAAAAAATACAATCATTGCAGATGATACTATATCACAATATACACCTAATAATTTGGTTGATCATAAACCTGAATTAATTAATTTTATTTATACTCATCATATTGAGTTATTTGAAAATTTACCTAGTGATTTTTCATCTGCTAACATTAGTATTGTAAGTATTAATCCAACTGATGACTCTACGAGTGCAATGGTAACTATTAGCATAAATAATGCATATGTAAATGATGTAATTTCATCAGTTGAATTTAGTTTAAAAATTACAGGATTAACATCAATTTAATAATAAACATTATTATTGTAAAATAGTTTATTACATAAATAAAACCTCTAAAAATGATTAGAGGTTTTTTTAATTATTTTTTTTATTATAGTTATTTATTAATTTTACTCAATAATTTAATTCATTTAGATAATTATCAATTTCTTTAGTAATAATATTACCCTTAATATTATCATCATTAATAATTTTATTTCTAAGAATATTAATTTTGTATTTAATTGCATTTAATCGATCAACATTAATTTGTTGTTCTATCTTTTTTAGATCATCACTATAATTAACCATTTTATTAAGTTTATTATTCATTGTAGAATAAATTGTTTCATATAGATCTTGTTTGCTACTATACTTATTAATATATTCTTTTAATTCATTTAAATTAGATTCATTAATATTAGTAATATGTGGATGATCATTATAAAATTCAATAAAAATATTTATTGTTTCATATAAAAGAGGATCTAACTCTTTTAAATTTAAATATTTGTTTTGAATTATTGATGGAATTTTATTATTATGAACACATGCTAATATAAATTGATTAATTAATAAAGAACGTGAAAAATTAATTTCATTAATAGATTTTCCATTATGTTTTCTAATTTGTTTTACTTTAATAAAGTTATTAGAAGTTAAATCATTATTTATCTTATTAATATCAATATTTAAATATTTGTTAATTATTTCACAATAATTTTTTATATATTGTTTTTTTGCATTAAATTTTAAAAAAGATAATGCTTTTAGATAAATATGATTAATATCAACTTCATTTTGAAATGAACTATTTATTAATAAATTTTCTAAATAATAAACACTAAAATGTACGATGTTATTCGCATATTTATTTACTAGTTCTTTATTTCCAAAATTATATATATCACTCATGTCCTTAAATTTTGAATCAAATGATTTAACAACATAAGTATCAAAATATTTGTTTAATAACAAGCCATTTTTTATGTTAGCCATTTTACCAGCTTGATCATTATCAAAACATAATATGATTGATTCAATTTTTTTATTGTTCATTAATAAATCAATATGATATTGACTTAATGAAACACCCATTGTGGCAACAACATTTTTAATATCAGATTTATGTAAAGCAATAGCATCCATAAAACCTTCAACAATATATAATGATCAATAATCTTTTAACTTTAATACATTATTATAGTTATATAATATTGCATTTTTATTAAAGATTTTTGTTTGAGGTGAATTTTGATATTTTGAAATATTAGTATTAGATGATAAACTTCTTCCACTAAATCCAACAATATTATTATTTTCATCACAAATTGAAAATATAATTCTATTTTTAAAAAAATCACTAATAGTACCATTATTGTTAATGGTGATTAATCCATTTTCAATTAATAAATCACGACTATAAGTATTACGATTATTAACAATAATATTATTTGAATTAGAAGTTAAAATATCATAAATTTGACTATTATTTTCATCGGGATTATATCCAATTTTAAAATAATTAATATCTTCATCACTAATGTGTCTATTGTATAAATAATTTAAATATTCATTATTTTTAGTTTGATATA
The DNA here is from genome assembly GCA_949282435.1 of uncultured Ureaplasma sp. GTDB lineage: Bacteria > Bacillota_I > Bacilli_A > Mycoplasmatales > Mycoplasmoidaceae > Ureaplasma. The sequence continues at coordinate 1,956 of CASDOM010000026.1, read as the reverse complement.
AATATGTTTTACATAATTCATAATAATCTTCATTTAAATTGTAATTTTTTAAATATGGATTATTTTTAATAAATGTTTTATCAAAATCATTAATTAAATTAGAATCAAGATTATTATTAATTGCAATTTCTTTAATTGCTTCTCTATCATTTAAATTTTTAAACTTTTTAACAAAACTGATACTATCTCCGCTTACATTACATGTAAAACATTTGAAAATATTCTTTTCATCACTAATAACTAAAGATGGGTTTTTATCATTGTGAAAAGGGCAAATTGCAAAATAATTTCTTCCCTTTTTATTAATTTGCAAATAATTACTAATAATAGATGAAATTTTTATTTGTTTAATTTGTTGTAATAAATTATTTGACATGTTTATTTATATAACTTAATATTTCATCTATTTTAATAATTTCTTGTTTCATAGAATCACGATCTCTAATAGTTACTGAATTATTAATTTCAGTACCAAAATCAACAGTAATACAATATGGTGTACCAATAGCATCCTGTCTTCTATATCTTTTTCCTATTGATCCAGATGAATCAAATGTAATATCTAAATCATAACTTAAAAGTTTATTATATATATCTATTGCTAATGATTTTTGTTTATTAGTTAAAGGTAAAATGCAAATTTTATATGGTGATAATTGATATGGAAATTTCATAACAATTCTAGATTCATCCTTATCAATTTGTTGTTCACAATATACATCACAACAAATTGCATATAATAATCTTTCAACACCTACAGATGGTTCAATTACATCGGGAACATATTTTTGTTGATTTAAATCATCAAAATAAGTTAAATCTTTTTTAGAGTGATTCATATGAACAGTTAAATCATATTTACCTCTATGTGCAATACCTCATAATTCACTTCAACCGTGAGGAAAATTATATAATACATCAATGGTTTTTTTGGAATAATGACTTAATTCTTCTTTTTTATGTTCATAAAATGTAATATTATTTTGATTAATATTACATTTATTAATTAAAAAATCTTTTATTTTATCTAAATATTGATCAAAAATTGTTAATGCATTATCTTCTTTTGAAAATAATTCCAATTCCATTTGTTCAAATTCTCTTGTTCTAAAAATAAAATTTCCTGGAGTAATTTCATTTCTAAATGATTTACCAATTTGAGCAATTCCAAATGGAATTTTGGCTCTCATTGTACGTTGAACATTTTTAAAATTAATAAAAATACCTTGGGCAGTTTCAGGTCTTAAATAAATTGTAGAACTATTATTTTCAATTACACCTTGAAATGTTTTAAACATTAAATTAAATTGTCTTACATCTGTTCATTTTTGTGAATTACACACAGGACATTTAATGTTATATTTATTTAAAATTAATTGAATTTGATCATTAGATGTATTTTCATTAATTTGGACATTATCATCTTTAATTGATACTTCAATTAATTTATCCGCTCTAAATCTTGAATGACATTCTTTACAATCTAATAATGGGTCACTAAAATTATTTAAATGTCCACTAGCTTTTCAAACATCAGGATTCATTAAAATATTTGAATCAAATCCATAAATATTAGAAGCTTTTTTTACAAAATTAGATCATCATAATTTTTTAATATTATTTTTTAAATTTACACCTAATGGGCCAAAGTCTCATGCATTAGCCAATCCATTGTATATTTCACTATTAGGGAACACAAAACCATAATGTTTTAAATGATTAACAATAATTTCTTGATTAATTTTATTAGACATATAAATTCCTTATTTAATTCAAAAAAATTTATAATGATTAAAAATTTTGTTTAAAAACTTTTTAAAATCAATATTTATTGAATATAAATGATAAATTTTTGATAAATTCATATCTTGAACCAAAATTGTATCAATAAATTTATATTCATATAATTCTAATTTTAAATTATTTTTTTTAAGTAATTCATTATAAAATAAAATA
>CASDOM010000025.1 GCA_949282435.1 uncultured Ureaplasma sp. | reverse complement strand
AATACATTATTTAAGAACATAGGAGGAACTTGTTGTTTTTCTAATAATTCTTGAGAAATTTTCTTAATACGGTTAATGTTAGTAATTTCACCGATGAATAATGATGAATCTCCAGGGTTAACAACAGTAACTTTATTTGTTAATTGACGAACAATTACTTCGATATATTTATCACTAATTTCAATACCTTGTGCACGATATACTTTTTGAACTTCTTCAATTAAATAATTACGTACTACATTGATACCAGCAACTTTTAATAATTCATTAACATCAATTGATCCTTCATTTAATTTAGTACCAGGAACCACTAAATCATTTTTATTAACTCTAATTTTTGAATCAGAAGATAATTCATATTCAATAGTTTCTAAATCATTTTTAATAAAAATTAAATATGTATTTGTATCTGAATTTCATTTAACATCAGTAACAACACCATTTACTTCACTAATTGTAGCTTTTTCTCATGGTTTTGGAGGAATACAATCAAATAATTGTTTTAAACGTTCAAAACCTTGAGTAATGTTTGATCCACCAGCTACACCACCAGTATGGAAAGTACGCATTGTTAATTGTGTACCAGGTTCACCAATTGATTGAGCGGCAATAATACCAATTGCAGTTCCTTTTTTAATACCTTTATTTGTTGATAAATCAATACCAAAACATTTTTGACAAATACCATGACTTGATTGACAATGCAATGGAGATCTTACAATTACTTCATTAATATTTGCATTTACAATTTTTTGAGCAATTTCAGGAGTAATTAATTCATCTTGTTTAACAATAATTTCATCATTATGAACTACATCATATACACAATATCTACCCACAATTCTGTCATATAAAGGTTCAATAATTGTTTTATCTTTTTGATCAATAATTGCAGAAACCTTTAAACCAACATTAGTATGACAATCAGAATCAGAAATAATTATTTCTTGAGTCGCATCAACTAATTTACGTGTCATATAACCTGATTTAGATGTTTTCATAGCAGTATCAGTCATACCTTTACGTGCACCATAAGATGAATTAAAGTATTCAGATACAGTTAAACCTTCAATAAATGAGTGTTTAATTGGAATTTCAATAGTATCTTTAATAACTCTTGATTTTTTCTTTTGATCATAGTTATAAGATTTAGACATTAATCCACGCATACCAGCAAGTTGAGTAAAGTTTGAAGTGTTACCTCTAGCCCCTGAGTCAGCCATTACAACAATTGAATTTTCTTTTAAATCATTAGATTTAACTAATTTAATAATGTCTTCAGTAACTTTAGTTTTTACATTATTTCATAAATCAACTACTTTTGTATAACGTTCATCATCGTTTAATCAACCTTTTTCAGCATAATATTTAATTTTTAATACTTGTTGATCTGCATCTTTAAAATAATCATATTTAGTATCATATGAAGGAACATCAAACGCACTAATTGATGTAGCAGAAATCATTGAATAATGGAATCCTAAAGATTTAATTTTATCCATTGTTTCAGGAACAATAGAAGGATCATCATTATATCTAATATATAATTCATTAATAATTTTTGACAATACTTTTTTATCAAAAGGCAAATTAATTTCATGATTTGCAATTTTTTCTTTTACATTTTCACCTTTAAAAGCAAACATATTTTCTGTTGGACCATTTAAGTGAGATGGTGAATTAATATATGGAAAATTAGATGGTAATGTATTATTAAAAATTACTTTACCAGGAGTAGTAATTAAAATTGCATCTTGATACATATTATTAAATTTTTCAGCTAAAAAGGCTGATGTTCTAATACCTACAATTGCATGAATATCAACTTTTTTATTTTCTAATGCACGGTTTATTTCGTCAAGATCATTAAAAATAATACCTTGACCTAATGCATTCATTTTTTCTTTTGATAAATAATAATTACCAAGAACCATATCTTGAGTAGGAGTAATAATAGGTTTACCATCTTTTGGACCTAAAATATGTCATGAAGCTAACATAATAGATCTTGCTTCACTTACAGCTTCTTTGCCTAATGGTACGTGAACAGCCATTTGGTCACCATCAAAGTCAGCATTAAATGCAGTTGTAACTAATGGATGTAATCTAATCGCTTTGCCATCAACCATTTTTACTTCAAATGCTTGAATACCTAAACTATGAAGTGTAGGAGCACGGTTTAATAATACAGGTCTTGATTTAATAACCTTTTCAACTATTGGTCAAATAACATTATCTTGACGATTAATTAATGTATCTGCTTGTTTAATACTTGTTACATATGGTTGAATTTCTTCACCTTTTTCATTAAATTTTTTAATTAACTCATGAACTATAAATGGTTTGAATAATTTTAAAATCATTGAAACAGGAATACCTACTTCATACATTTTTAATTCAGGACCAATTACAATAACACTTCTACCAGAATAATCAACACGTTTTCCTAATAAGTTTTGTCTAAATAAACCTTGTTTTCCTTTTAAATGATTACTCAATGATTTTAATGGGCGACGATCACGACCAACAACCGGTTTTTTTCTTGATGAATTATCAAAAAGAGCATCAACAGATTCTTGAAGCATTCTTCTTTCATTATTCATTAAAATATCAGGAGTATATTCTTGAGATAATTTTTTTAAACGTTGATTTCTAATAATGATCTTACGGTAAAAATTATTGATATCACTAGTAGTAAATCTACCACCATCCAATTGAATAATTGGTCTTGTGTCAGGTGGAGTAACTGGAATTACATTCATAACCATTCATTCAGGTTTATTACCAGATTCTTTAATTCATTTTACAGCTTCTAATCTATTTAATAATCTTTTAGCCTTAATATTACTTAGATCATCATATTCTTTTAAATCATTTTTAATTTTATTGTATTCATTATCTAAATTAAGATTCTTTAATAATTCTTGAATAGCTGAAGCACCAACACCAAATTTAATACCAGTATATTTAGTAATAAATTTAAATACTTCTTGAATTGAGAAAGGTAAATTTTTTTCACCTAAAATTAAATCATAAGTAACAGCACGTTTATAATCTAAATCTGTACGTCCTTTTTCAGACTTAATTTTATCTTGAATATCTTTTAAGATTCTACGTAATTTATTTCTAGTTTTTATAGCATGTTTTGGGTTAGATAAATCAACAATTTCTTTTAATTTAAAGATTTTTTCACCGTTGTATTTATATTCACCTTCATCTAAAATAATATAATTAACAAAATAAACAACTTGTTCAACTTCTTTATATGAAATATCTAATAATAATGAAATTTTAGATGGATTTGGTAATTCTTTAGTCATTCAAATGTGAGCAACAGGACTAGCTAACTCAATATGACCCATTCTTTCTCTTCTAACAATTGAATCAGTGATATCAACACCACATTTTTCACATTTTTTACCTTTGAATTTTACTTTTTTATATTTACCACAAGCACATTCATAATCTTTAATTGGACCAAAAATAGCTTCATCAAAAAGTCCGCCTGGTTCAGGTTTTAATGTTTTATAATTAATAGTTTCAGATTTAGTAACTTCACCATGAGATCATGAAAGAATTCTTTCAGGAGATGCAACACCAATTTTAAGAGCTTGGATATTAATTTTTTTGTTATTAGTCATATTAAATACCACCTATCAACACATTATAAATTTTCTTCATCTTCTAATTCGTCATCATATGAATCATCAGTGTATGTTTTAATTTCACTAATGTCTAATTCATTATCAAGACTTTCATATTCATAATCATCATATTCTCTACTAATATATTTATTAATATCAATTGAGTTATTATTAGAATCAATTATTTCTAGATACAATCCTAAACCTTGTAATTGTTTTGTTAATAATTTAAATGATTCAGGGATACCACCAGAAGGAATATCATTTCCTTTAATAATTGCACTATAAGTTTGATTACGTCCTCTTACATCATCAGACTTAATTGTTAATATTTCATGTAAGTTGTGAGCAGCACCATATGCTTCTAATGCTCATACTTCCATTTCACCAAATCTTTGTCCACCGTTTTGAGATTTACCACCAAGAGGTTGTTGAGTAATCTTACTATATGGACCAATAGATCTCGCATGGATCTTATCATCAACCATATGATCAAGTTTTAACATATACATTACACCAACAGCAATATCACCATCAAATGATTCACCAGTTCTACCATCACGTAATCTAAATTTACCTTTAGTTTTAATTGGATCAATTCCAACTTCATTCATAATATCTTTCAAATCTTGATTATTAACACCTTCAAATACTGGTGTAGCAACTTTATAACCAATATCATCAAATGATAAACCTAAATTATTTAATAAAACAATTAAATCAAAAGTATTAACATTTTGAAGTAATGCATCAAATGATTCAGATTGTTTAGATTCAATTAATTGTTTTAAATCAATATATAATTTTTTAGCAATTAAATCATCTAAACCATAAGTTGAAACTAATTCTTGTTCACCTTTATTTTCATAAACAATTCTTAATAATTCTTTTTTACCTAATTCACGTGCTGCTAATCCTAAATGAATTTCAAGGATTTGACCAATATTCATACGGCTAGGAACACCTAATGGATTTAATAAAACATCTAATGGTGTACCATCGTCTAAGAATGGCATATCTTCAACAGGAACAATGTTTGAAACAATACCTTTATTTCCATGACGTCCTGCCATTTTATCACCAACTTGAATTTTACGTTTTTGAACTATATACACTTTTATTTCTTCAATAACATCATCACCTAATCCAGAACCATCAGAATCGGTATTTGTGAATCTTTTTACAGCAGCAACAATACCTTCACCACCATATGGAACTTTTAATGAAGAATCTTTAAAGTTTTTAGTATTATCACCAAAAATTGTTTGTAATAATTTTTCTTCAGGAGATAAGTCAACTTGACCTCTTGGAGTGATTTTACCAACTAAAACGTCTCCTTCTTTAACTTCAGCACCAACCATTACAATTCCATTTTGGTCTAAGAAACGTTTTGCAGATTCAGGGACATTTGGCATATCACGTACAATTTCTTCATCACCATTTTTAGTAACCATACATTGTAATGTATATTCATCAATATGAATTGAAGTATATACATCTTCTTGAACTAAACGTTTAGATAAAACGATAGCATCTTCAAAGTTATAACCATTTCAAGTTGTAAAACCTACTAATACATTTCTACCAAGAGATAATTCACCATTTTGAATAGCAGGACCATTAGAAATTGTTTCTCCAACTTTTACATTTTCACCTATTTTTACAATTGGTGTTTGATTAATACATGTATTTTGATTTGATTTTCTATATTTAACAAGTTTGTTAACGTGTTTATTACCTTGCGAATCTTCAATTGTAATATGATTTCCATCAGCTTCCACAACAACACCATCAACATCAGAAACATGTACCATTCCTGAGTCATGAGCAATTTTATATTCATTACCAGTACCAACTAATGGTGAATAAGGTTTTACTAAAGGAACTGCTTGACGTTGCATGTTAGCACCCATCAATACACGGTTAGCATCATCATTTTCTAAAAATGGAATAACAGAAGCAGCAACTGATACGACTTGTTTAGGATATACATCAATAAAATCTAATCTATTTGGTTCATATAAATCAGATTGACCTCTATATCTTGCGACTACTCTTTCATCTAATATTTTATTATTTTCTAAATTAACATTAGATTCACCAATAATATATTCATCGTCTTGTAATGGAGTTAATCATTGAATTTCATCAGTAACAATACCATTTTTAACAACTCTATATGGAGTAATAATAAAACCATTTTCATCAACTTTACTAAATGAAGCTAATGACATAATTAACCCAATATTCATACCTTCAGGTGTTTCAATAGGACAAATTCTTCCATAGTGTGAATAATGCACATCACGAATACCTAAGTTAGGGTCTTCTCTAGAAATACCACCAGGTCCCATCGCACTAATACGACGTTTGTTAGTTAACTCAGATAATGGATTTTGTTGGTCAATAAATTGTATTAATTGATATGAATTAAAGAAATCTTTTAAAACAATTTGGAATGGTTTTGTATTAATAATGGATTTAACAGTTATGTTGAATTTTTTGTTTTCCAAATCTTGATTATTTTCAACATCATTATCATCAACATTTCCATCAGCAATTGCTAATTTTTCTCTAACAGTTTTTTGAATTCTTAACATACCTATGTTAAGACGATTTCTTAATTGTTCATTAATTAATTTTAAACGTTTGTTACCTAAATGATCAATATCATCAAAAATACCAATATCGTTATGTAAATTATATGAATAAGAAATTATTGCCACAATATCAGAAATACTTAAAGTATTAGAATAATCAAAGGCACCTAAACCAACAATAGATGTATTGGAATTTGTATTATCATTACTTTCTAATACATTAACTTTTTCATAACATACTTGTGATAATTGTTTAATTTCTTGTGAACTTATATTATTGAAATCAACAAAAGCGTGTTTGATTTTTAATTCATGATAATTTGATAATTCTTTATTTTTAGATTTAGTTTTAATAATATCAATATTTTCTTTAGTTAATAATGTTCCTTTTTCAAGAACACATTTACCATTATTATCAATTAAATCTTCAGATAAAACTCTTTGATATAAACGTTCTGAAATTCTTAATTTACGATTTAATTTATATCTACCTGCAGAACTTAAATCATAATAACGTAAATTAAATAAATGTAATACAACTAACGCTTGATAACACATATGTTCATTACGAACATGAGTATCTAAAGTTTTTACGCTTAATGCTAATTCATTAGCAACATCTTTAGCGGCCTTTTCAATAATAATTAAGTCAATTAATTCTTTAACCTTTTTATTATTTTTGCTTACTTCATCAAAATCTATAATATCAATATTTCATGATTTACCAGTTGACGCTTTACTATTAGCAATTTCTTCTTCAATTTCAATTAGTTCATTTAATAATCTTCTTAATTTTCTATCTACATAAGAACCTTTGTGAATAATTTGATCATTAGTTAAACCATTAGTTCTTTCAGTTTGGATTTCCTTACATAAACTAATAATGTCAGGGAATTTGAATATTTCTTTAGCATTATATTTTTCATAATTTAAAGTAATTGCAATATTTGATTCATTACCATAAATTTCAAGAATTTCATCATTTGTTAAACCATATGCTTTTAATAATGTAGTAGCTAAAAATGAAGCAACTGATTCACCAGTAGTGCTTCTAGTCATTACTTGAACTACTTTATCATATTCTTTATTAGATAAACCATTAGGAACATAATATAACATTAAAGTTCCTTTATAAGGCAATAATTCACAAATATTTCCTTGAACAACTCTTTTTCTAGTATTGTTTAATTTAATTTGAGATTTATTTATGACATACATCCCAGGAGATCTGATAATTTGAGATACAATATTTTTTTCAATACCATTAATAACAAATGTACCTTTGTTAGTCATCAATGGAATATTTCCAAAAAATACACCATTATTACCAGCATTATTTTTTGCTTTTTTTACTTCACCAGTATTATTATTAATTAAATCTAAATCTACATATAAAGGAGCATCATAAGTTTTTGATTCATTACGAGCTTCTTCTTCAGTACGTTGAGGTTCCCCTAATATAAATTTATTAAATTTTAAAGTGTATTTTGATTGAGGGGAATCAATCGGAAATATACTTTCTAATACATTTTGTAAATCAACATTTAAAAACTTTTGGAAAGAACCTTTTTGAGTTTCTAATAAATCAGGAGAATTAAAATTTAATTTGATTTTTGAATAATCTCTACGTTGAACTCTTTTTGAGTATTTACGAATTTTAAATTGATTATTTTGATTTGTCATATCTTAAACCCCAAATATAAATTGAAATAATTATTTATAACTTAACGTAGTTGTTTAGGTTAAATATATAAAATACTAATTAATTATATAACAAAAATTAATTAATTTTAATTCTTTTGGAACCAATTAATTTTTTATATAAACATTTTTTAATAACGTTAATCAATTGTTGTCATTATGTGAATAAATCATTATTTTATTTTTATTTTGTTTTTTTATAATTTTTTTAATATTATTTAAATAAATAATATTATTGTAATTTTTATTTAAATGTTTTAATTTTTTAAAATAAATTTTTTCTGCTTCTAAAATAATTTTATTCATTACAAAAATTGCATTTAGTGGATTTAATCCTATAGCAGTTTCATTAGATAACATTATTGCATCATAACCTAATTTAACTCCATTATAACAATCATATACTTCAGCCCGTGTTGGTAATAAATTGTGCTCTAAAGATCCTAAAACTTGGGTTGCTAAAATACAGATTTTTTTATATTTAGAACATTCACTTGCAATAAGATCTTCATAATAAGGAACCTTCTCATATCCTAAATGTAATGACAAATCTCCTCTTGCACACATTATCCCATCACTATGCAAAATAATTTCTTTTAAATTATTTATTGATTCATAATTTTCAATTTTAGAAATAATTTTTAAATTACTATTTGAATCAATTTTTGAAATAATATTTTTCACCTGAACAATATGATCAAGATTTGAAACAAAAGATAATGCTAAAAAATCAATTTTTCATTCAACACATTTTTTAATACAATATTGATCATATTTGCTTAAAAATGGTAATTGATATTTTTTATTTACTAAATTAACCCTTTTGTTGGATTGAATTGTATATGATAAAACTTCACAATTAGTAATAATTTCATTTTTAATTTTGTCTAAATTAATAACTTTTAGAATTAAATGTCCATCGTCTATATAAATTAAATCATTTAATTCTAAATCATTAATTAAATAATAATCATTAGTAATATTTGATACACTAAAAGCATATTTATTACCTACAAAATCTTTTTGACAACATTTAATTATTACTTTTTGGTTTAAACTAATTTTATTATCATTAATGTTTTGAGATTGAATATTATCAACTCTAATTTCGGGTCCTTTAGTATCAAAAAGTAGTGATATTTTATAATCTAAATATTTATTTAATTGATTGAATAACTGAACTATTTCATAATAATTATCAACATTATCATGAGATAAATTAAATCTAATACAATCAACACCAGTATTAATTAATTTTTTATATGCATTAATAACATCATTATTTATTTGCATATTATTATAACTAATATTTAAAAATTTTTTAATACTAGGACCATAAGTGATTATTTTTTTAGTTTTTGTCAACATCATATTTAAAAATTTCTTTTTCAAGATCTGTTAATACATTTATGGATTTTAATTCATTAAATTTACTATATTTAACAATATTATCTTTTATATATAGTGATACATTAAATATGTTACTACTTAATAATTTAAGTATAGTAAATGCAAACATATTAGAAAATTTAATGTCACTATAGCATACATTTGCACCACGTTGGACATAACCAATTTTTATATATTTAACATCACAATTACATTTAGATTTTATTTTATTTATTAAAGATGATAATTCATTTTCATTATATGTATATTCACTAATAATTCCTAAACCATAATTATATTTTTGGTAATAATTCATTGTTTTATTAACTAAATCATCAATTGAAAGTTTTTGATCTAAATTTGTTACAAACATATTTTCATAACCTAATGAAGAGGCATATGATAAATGTGAGCAGTGACGACCCATTGTTTCAACAAAACATATATTAGAATGCGTTGAAAAAGTTTGGTGTAATTTTAACAAGTTATGGTTTATTTCATTTAAAGCTGATAAATATCCAATTGAATATTGACTAAATTGAATATCATTATCAATAGTTGCAGGTATAAAATAAACCTTAATATTTTTATCTAATAATAATTTTGCACCTAAAAAACTTCCATTGCCACCAATAACAACAATTATGTCAATATTATTTTGTTTAATAACATTAAGCGCATGGTCAATATTAGATTTAAAATCAACATATCTACTACTTCCAATAATAGATCCACTAGAAGATATAATATTAGAATTAATTAATTCATTATTTATAATTAAATTATTACACAAACCATAAAAGCCATTTTTGAAAAATATTATTTCATGTTTATATAAATATTTTTTTAAATAATAAAGTGATGCATTCATCCCTGGAGAATCACCACCTGAAGTTAAAATTCCTATTCTCATGATTTTAAAATCTTTCTTCAATCATATGATGATAAATTATCATAAAGATTATTAATAGTAATCAATCTATTATATTTTGCTAATCTTTCACTTCTAGCCATACTACCAGTTTTAATTAACTTCGCATTAGTACCAACTGCCAAATCAGCAATAAAACTATCCTCAGTATCTCCTGATCTATGACTAATAATATAATTCATATTATATTTTATTGCATTATTAATTGTATCTAAACATTCACTTAATGTTCCAATTTGGTTTAATTTTATAATAATTGAATTAGTAGCATTCATTTGATAACCTTTATTTAATAATTTAGAATTAGTACAATATAAATCGTCTCCAACTATTAATATATCATTATGTAATTTAGTAAAAGTAATAAATGAATTTCAATCTGACTCATAAAATGGATCTTCAATATAAACAATAGGATATTTCAAAATTAATTTATTATAAAATTCAATTAATTCCATTCCTGATAGAGACTTATCAAAACATTTTAAATTATATTTACCATTTTTATAAAATTGTGATGCTGCAATATCAATACCAATTCCAACATCTTTACCGCATACATAATTTGCATTATTTATAGATTCTATTAATAAATCAAAGATTTCATATAAATTATTTGCATTTATACTAAAACCACCTTCATCACCCTTAGCAATAGAAATATTCTTTTTATATAAGATGTTTTGCAATGACAAAAAACATTCATCAGCAATTTTCAAATGATCATCAATATTTTTACCTTTTAATGGTATAAACATGAACTCTTGAAAATCTAAATTGTTATTAGCATGTTTGCCACCATTAATTACATTAACACAACAAAAAGGGTACTTGTAATTAAATTTGTTATTAAATAAATATTTATTAATATATTTATAAATTGGGATATTTAATGCTTTAGCAACAGTTTTAGCAATAGCAATGGAAACAGCTAAAATTGCATTTGAACCTAAATTTGATTTATTAAAAGAATTATCCAATTTAATCATAATGTTATCTATTTCAGATTGCTTTAAAGGATTTAAACCAATTAATTTAGGTTTAATAATATTATTAATGTTATCAATTGCATTATTTACACCATAACCAAATCAATCCTTAGATCTATCTCTTAATTCAAACATTTCATTGCTACCAGTTGAATTACCACTTGGCACCATCGCAATATCATTTACATTATTATCTATACATACATTGCATGCAACAGTAGGTATACCTCTTGAATCGTATACTAAATAAGCCTTTAAATCAGTTATTTTCATATTTTAATACTAATCAATATCTAAACTTCTAAAGATTTCTTCAAGCTCTTTATCAGGAACTGCAATTTCTTGCTTTTTATTTTTATTTAAATTAACATTACCATCTTGTAATTTATTAATAAACTTTTTAATTCTTGATTTATTTAATGATTGTTGTTTTAATTCTTGTTTTTTTACTACTAAATTTTCTAATTCTTTTTTTAATTCATTATTTTTATTAATTTTTTCTTCTAAACTTTCTTTAGAAACTAAATTTTGATCATTTTCACTAATATTTGGATCTTCTACTTCATATAAATTTTGTAATAATTTATTTTCTTCATCTATTAATTTTTTCATATTTTGTTTAATTTGTTTCTTTTCAATACGGTGTTGTTTGTAAATATTTAAATAATTTTTTACATTGTCCATTGAAACTTTATTTGGGAAACTAATTTTATTGTTATAAAAATATTTAACAATGTAATTAACAAATAATAACAATACAGGAATTGAAAAAAATACATAAATAGCAATTATAGATGAATTAAAAGTTACATAAGTTGAATTTACATCAGAAAATAAAACATAAGAACCATTTAATATTGTTTTATGTGATAATAACCCATTTACTAATTCACTATAAGATCAATTCGGATCATATGATCAATTATATTTAGTAAATACAGATATAAGAGTTTGGTTATCATTATTTAAACTAATAGATTGTTGAATGGCAGTGTCAATTGCATAATTAGTAGAATAAACGTTACTAATATGAGATAAATTAGGGAAAATTAAAATAAGAACAAATAAAACAAAAAACATTGAAAAAAATATAGTTCAAGCAATAATTTGCAATGATCTAAATTTATATTCTTTGTTTAAAATTATTTTATTTTTTATAACATACAAAATTGTAAAAAATAATAACAAAATCCAACTCAATAACAAAAGAATACCATTTGTAGTTAATGAAAGTGAATATGATGAAAAATCACTAGAAAATTTTACTTTATAAAATGCAGTAATATTGACAAAGGATGTAGAAAATTGTGCTTGAGGAATTATTAATAAATTAATAAACATTCAAAAATAAATAACAAAAAGAAATGAAAGTAAAAGTAATTTATATACATTTTTATTAATCTTTCACTCTTTTTTAATTTTTACATTACTATTTTTAATTATTTTTCTATAATTACTTAAATTGCTAGCCATGTTTATTACAAATTAATGAATTACCTTCCATCTTACAATAATTTATATTATATATGAATAATATACTTGGTGCAACATCTTGTAAACTACCATTAAATTTATTTAACTTATATTCTGATGAAACAAGAATAAAGGGTACTTTAGATAATGAGTGTGTTTTGATTTTTTTATTATTTTTTTTCATAAAATCTGCGTTGCCATGATCAGCAGTAATAATTAAATTTCAATTGTTTTTAACACACATATTATAAATAATCTTTAACTGTAAATCAATACATTCAATAGCTTTTATTGTTGCATTAAAATTACCAGTATGACCTACCATATCTGCATTAGGATAATTTACTAAAATAAAATCATAATTATTAACTAATTCAATCAATTTATTAGTAATCTTATTTGCAGACATACATGGATATATATCATATGTTGAATTCTTAATAGATGGAATTAGAATTTCAGATTTATTTGAAGATTTAATATTCTTTCCACAATCGAAAAAATAAGTTACATGAGCAAACTTTTGACTTTCACTTATTCTTAATTGAGAAATATTGTTATTAATTAAAATTTCATTTAATGTAATATCTATATTTGGCTTGTTATATATAACACCAAATGAGGGGGTGTTAGTGTATTCACAAATTGAATATAAATTAATATTAAATTGAATTTTTTTATCAATATTATATTTATTAGTATTTAAAAATTTGTTGATTAATTGTGTGATACGATCTGTGCGATAATTCATAAATAATAAATTATCATTATGAGCAATTTTTCATTCGACATTAAATCCAATAGGAATAATAAATTCATCATCAATACTTTTTTTATATGATTCCTTAATATATTCCAAAACATTTTTAGTTGAAATTATTTTTTGCATAATTGCATCATATGCTTTATTTGTTAGATTAGAATTATTGTCACGATCCATATAATAATAACGCCCACCAATAGATGCAATATGTGTACTAGATTTTATTTTTTTTGTTAATTTTTTAACATCTTTATAAAATGTATATTTGTCAACATCACGACCGTCACTAAATAAATGTAAATAAACACAAACATTTTTAGATTCAAAAAATTTAATAATTGCATCAATAACGTATTTATCACTATGTATTTTTCCTGATGAATACATGCCAAATAAATGAACTTTTTTATCTTTTATAATTTTTTTAATTCATTCTAAATTTGCTAAATAATCATTAAATTTATTGCTTTTTATCAAATCATAAAAAAATTGATTAATATTACAAATTGTTTGACCACTGCCTATTGTCATATGACCTAATTCTGAATTACCAAATTGGTTTTTATTAACACCAACATGTTTCCCAGAAGCAAACAATTTTGCATATTTATATTTTTTTATCAACATATCATATGTAGGTGTTTTTGCAGCATAAATTGCATTAGTTTTTTTGTTTTTTTTACCTATACCAAATCCATCTAAAACAACTAAAATAACTTTTTTATTCATATAATTTTTTATTTAATAAATTTTAAATTATCAATTGATCAAGCATAAGAACCAATTAAAAAACCATCTAATTCATTTATATTATTTAAACTATCAATATTAGTATTATTAACACTACCACCATAAATCAAATTAATATTTAAATTATATTTATTCATAAAATATTTTTTAATATTAATAACAATATCTCTTATTTCATTAATATTAATTTGACCTTTTCCACCAATTAAATAAACTGGTTCATATGCTAAATAAAAATTATTATTTAAATATTTATAAATATTAATTTGTTCTAAATAGTTAATTAAATAATTTATACGATCACCAAAATTATCTATTTTATTTAACTCACCAAAACAAAATACAATATTATAATTTAAATCAATGGATTTTTCTAATTGCAATTTTAATTGTTCAAGAGTTAAATGATTATATTTAACATCTTCACAATGACCTAATAAAACTCACTTAATTCCTTCATCATTAATTTGTTTTAAACTTACTTGAGAAGTATAATTTCCACTATCAATTCAAAAACCACTTTGTGAACCAATTTGAATATTATTATTAGAATATTTTTTAGCTAATAATAAATACATAAAATTTACAAATAAAACACATTTAAAATTTTTTAAATTATTAATTTCAGTTAAATAATTTAATAATTCAACACTATTTTTATTAGTTTTAAGGTTAATGAAGATTTTTTTATTCATAAATTATAATGATAAATATTTTTTAAAATAGTTTACAAGTTCATTAGATTCTGCTAATAAACTCTTACTAATATTATATTTATTATTGGAATCATTATTGTATAAATTTACATAAATTTTAAATTTAGGTTCAGTCCCAGAAATTCTAAATTTAACTCATGAATCATTTTCAAATAACATTTCAACGCAATTAGCATTATCATTGTACATAATGTTAATAACTTTTCTATTTAAAACATAAGATTGTTTATAATTTAAAATTAATTCCATCATATTTTGGGCTTTTAATTTTCAATCATTACCCGCAATAATATAAGAATATGTATTACCAAATCAATATCCATATTTAGGATAAATCTCATTTTCTAAAACATCTATTAAATCTCAATTTTTATCATAATAATAATTAATAATATTTAATATTAAAAGTGCGGTTTGAAAAGAATCTTTATCTCTATTAATATCAACAGGTAAAGCACCTATTGCTTCTTCAAAACCATTAACATATACTTCTTTATTTAGATCTAATTTATTGATTTCATTTCCGATTCATTTAAAACCAGTTGCAGTTCTAATTACCCTACCATTATATTCATCAACAATTCTATCAATTAAATTATTAGAAATATATGTAGAAATTACTACTTTTGATCTAGAATCATTTTTTAACTTTAACAATCTATAATAAGTTTCAATAATACCAGCTTGATTACCATTTAAATATATTCACTCATTATTTTTTTTAATTGCAATTGCTAATCTATCTGCATCAGGATCAGAAGCTAAGACAATATTAATATTCAATTTATCAGCTAGAGAAATTGCTAATTTTAATGATTCAGGGTTTTCTGGATTACAAATAGGAGTATTAGTAAATTCTGGATCAGGATAATTTTGTTCTTTAACATCAACGCAATTAAATCCTAAGCTTGATAAAAATTTAGACATGTAAAATGAAGCAGTACCATGCATTGAAGAATATACTAAATTAATTCTTTTGTTTTGATCATAACTAAAACTATTTAAAGCTTTTGATATATCACTAAAATAATTATTAATTTGATTTTGTGTAATATATTTTAAAGAAGAATTTGGGTTAA
Source organism: uncultured Ureaplasma sp. (assembly GCA_949282435.1). Taxonomy (GTDB): domain Bacteria; phylum Bacillota_I; class Bacilli_A; order Mycoplasmatales; family Mycoplasmoidaceae; genus Ureaplasma. The sequence goes on along the minus strand of CASDOM010000025.1, from coordinate 16,641 downwards.
AATTTATTTCACAATCTAAAACATCAAATGAATCGATCATATTGTTTGTAATAAAATCACAATCATTAGGTAATAATTGACATCCAGTATTGTCATAACATTTAAAACCATTATATTCTTTTGGGTTATGTGATGCAGTAATATTTATACAACCATCATAATTAAATTTTTTAACCAAATATGAAGCTATAGGAGTTGGTAATAATTGATTATCAAAATTTAAAACAACATCAAAATGATAATTATTAATTAACACGTTAGCACACAAGTGTGCATATTTATCACCATTTTTTCTATTATCATGTACTATTAAAATTTTAATTTTTTTATTTGGATATTTATGTTTAAGTCATTTTGCATATCCATCAGTTAGTTGATAATAAGTAAATTCATTTAAATTAAAGTTACCCGGACCAATAATAGCTCTGTAACCTGCAGTACCCATTTTGATTTTATTATCACTAAAAAAAATATTAATATCATTTTTAGATAATGCTTTTAATGATTCTTTCCAATGCATATCGACATTAGAACTATTTAATCATGCTTCATATAATTTGTTCATTTAATTTAATTCCTTTTTAGATCAATAATAAGGTAATAAATCTATAAATTTATATTCAATAAATTCACCCTTTAAATTATAAATGCACAAGATTGTATCTTCATTTATATAATCGATAAACAATTGTCTACAAGCACCACACGGTGTGCCAAAATTAATTTTAGAATTTGTTAATAACCAAATTTTTTTAATATATGTAGAACCGTTTGTTAAGGCGTTAAATAATGCATTTCTTTCAGCACAAATTCCTAAGTTTAAAACGCTAGGTTCAATATTAACCCCTGAATATACACCATTATCAGTTTCAATTATAGATGCTACTTTATATTTAGAGAATGTTGCTATAGAATTTTTACTTAATTTTAATAATTCTTCAAATTTTGACATAATACGTAATTAATAATACTATTTTATAATAAATATTTAATTTATTAGAAATAAAAAAGGTAGTTATAACAAACTACCTCTAATATAAATTAAACTAATTGTAAAACAGACATTTCTGTAGAATCACCACGACGTTGACCTAATTTTAAAACTCTTGTATAACCACCATTACGTTTAATATATTTAGGTCCAATTTCATTAAATAATTTTTTTAATAAATCATCTTTATTATATTTTTGATTATTTAATAAAATTGCAGCAGCACTTCTTCTTGAAGCTAAAGTGTTCTTTTTAGCTAAAGTAATAATACGATCAACATGACGTTGAGTTTCTTTAGCTTTTGTGTGAGTTGTAATAATTTGTCCATATGCTAAAACATCAGTTACTTGTTGACGAACTATCATTTTACGTTTAGCACGTGTTTTACCAAGTTTATTAATAAAGCTCATAATTTACCTTTCTATTCATCACGCAATTTTAAACCACGTTCATGAATTTTTTGAATAATTTCATTAACAGATTTACGACCTAAATTTTTAATTTTAGCTACTTCAGCTCTAGTTTTATCAATTAATTCATGTGTTGTTAAAATTCCAGATAAACGCAAAGCATTATAAGCACGCACTGTTAAATCTAAATCCTCAATTGGAATAAACATTGTTTTTTTAGAATTATCAACAACGTCATCACCTAAAACTTCTAATGAATTAGATAATGTTTCATTTAAATTAATAAGTGGTTCTAAATGACCAACTAGTATTTTAGCAGCTATAACTAATGCGTCATTAGCAGATATAGCACCATTTGTAGCAATATCTAATTCTAAAGAATCACTATTAACATTTTTTGACACTTTAACTTTTTTAACATTAAAATTAAAAGCTAAAACTGGTGAAAAATTTGAATCTGTTGGAATAATTGATAATGATTTAATATTTTCTTTATTCTCTTCTGCAGTTTTGTAACCTCTATCTCAATTAGCATATATTTCCATACTAAAATCAATTGATTTAGTTAATGTAGCAATATGCAAATCTTTATTAACAATACTAAAACCAGCAGGAGTTTGAATATCATTAGCAGTAATTTCACCTGCAGTGTTTACATTAATTTTTAATGTAGGTCATTCTTCAATTTTTTTTGATGCTAATTCATCTTCATTTAAAATATCTTGATCACCTTTAATAACAAGTTTTTTTAAATTTAAAATAATTTGTAAAACATCTTCATAAACACCATCAATAGATTGAAATTCATGAGTAATACCAGGAATTTTAATCGCAAAAACACTAACACCAGGAATGTTTGATAAACATATACGACGTAATGCATTTCCAATTGTAATACCAAAACCATCTTCTAATGGTTGTAAAAGAATTTTAGCTTGATTGCCATCATCACTTGATGAAATAGCATTTAATTTAAATTTAGAAAATTTCTTCATCATTTTGCTCCTATTTATTTTTAATTATTAACGAGGTTTTTTTGGTGGACGACAACCATTATGAGGGATTGGAGTCACATCATTAATTCTAGTTACAATTAATCCAACTGCTTGTAAACTTCTTATCGCAGTATCACGACCACTACCAGTACCATTAACATTTACACTAACAGTTTTAAGACCCATATCTAATGCTTCTTTTGCTGCTTTTTCAGCTGCTAATCCTGCTGAATATGGAGTTTTTTTCTTTGAACCTTTATAACCAATGGTACCTGATGATGCTCACGAAATTGCATTTCCTTGTTCATCAGCAATTGTAATAATTGTATTATTACGTGTAGTATGAATATGAGCACAACCATTAGTAAAGGTTAATTTTTTCTTTTTTGCCATAATTATTTTCCTTTCTAATGCTTATTATTTAGATTCAATCTTTTTATTTGCAACAGTTTTTCTTGGACCTTTACGTGTTCTTGCATTAGTTTTTGTACGTTGACCACGAACAGGTAAACCACGACGATGACGAAGACCACGATATGAACCAATTTCCATTAATCTTTTAATGTCCATTGCAATTTCTCTTCTTAAATCACCTTCAATAGTGTATTTAGAAGCAGCTTTTCTAATAGCAACTAGTTCATCTTCACTTAAATCTTTAACTCTTTTGTTTTCATTTATTTTAGCTTCTTGTAATATTTTTTGAGCAGTTGGACGACCAATTCCATATACATATGTTAATGAAACAACCACTCTTTTATCATTCGGAATATCAACACCAAATATACGTGCCATAAAATAAATATAGTTCCTTTCTTAATTATCCTTGACGTTGTTTATGTTTTTTAATTTTACAAATAACTCTTACAACACCATGACGTTTAATAATTTTGCAATCTTTACAAATCGGTTTTACAGATGCTCTAACCTTCATTTTTTTCTCCTTTGATAAAAACATAACATTTATATTAATTTTTGTGTTAATTACTTATTAACTAACTCACCTTATTTAGATCAATAAATAAAATTAAAAATTTTGAAATAAAAATTAAAAATTTTAAATATTACAAAAATTAATCATCACTTGTTAAATTTTCACAACCTGTATCAGTTATTAAAAACATATCCTCTCAATGACATGTTAATTTTTTATTCTTGCTAAATACATTTCACCCATTGTTACCAATATAATATTCATTAGAATCAGTTAGTATCATTGGTTCAATACAAATAACCATGTTTGGTTTTAAATTTACAACAGGAAAACGTTTATCAAAGTAATTAGGAATTATAGGGTCTTCATGTAATTGACACCCACAACCATGACCAGCAAAATCATGAATTATATAATAACCATTATTAGTAACATATTTTTCAATGAATTTTGCAATATCCATATTACTAATACCAGGTTTTAAAATTTTTGATACTTCTTTTAGAGAACTTTTACAAACATTATTTATTCTTTCTGCTTCTAAGTTATTATTAATAACTACACTAAAAGCAGCATCACAAATATAACCATTATAATTAACACCGATGTCACATGTGATTAAATCACCATCTTGCAAGATATAATCACTAGGCACACCGTGAATAATACAATCATTAACAGAAACACAAATATGTTTCGGAAAACCATATGCACCATAAAAAGCACACGTAGCATTGTTAGATTCAATTATATTTTTAGCAAATGCATCAATTTCATTTAATGAAACTCCAGCTTTAATAATAGCAAGCAATTCTTTTTTAGTTTTTTTTCAAATACTAGCAGCTATCTTTATATTATTAATATCATTATTGGTTTTAATAATTATATTCATAATTGATTCTAACTAATTAATTATATATTATTTTTTAATAATATCAATAACTTCTTGATAAACTATATCAATATTTTTTGATGCATCAATTTCAATTAATTTATTGTTATTTTTATAATATTCAATTAATGGTTCAGTTTGTTCAAAATATATGTCAATTCTTTTTTTAGCAACATCAATATTATCATCTTTTCTTTGAGTCAATAAAGAATTACAATTATCACATATATTAGCAACTTTTGGCTTCGGATTTAATTTTAAATTATAGATTGCTCCACAATTAGTACATACTCTACGACAACAAATTCTATCAATTAAAATATTAAAATCTATTTTTAAATAAAAAACATAATCAATATTAATTAATGAATTTAAGTAATTAGCTTGATCAATTGTTCTTGGGTAACCATCTAAAATAAAACCAGAATGGTCAATTAATGATTCATTAATTGCATCAATAGCAATCTTATTAGTAATTGAATCTGGAACATATTGACCACTTGCTACAATTGCTTTAATTTGATTAGCTAATTCGCTTTCTTGAGAAATGATTTGTCTAAATAAATCACCAGTAGAAATATGTTTTAAATTAAATTTTTTTATTAATTGATTAGCTAAACTACCCTTACCACTTCCAGGTGCACCTAATAAAATAATGTTCATTGTTTTCTCCTTTAATATATGTTTACAAATAACATACTATTCATTTTATCAAAATTGATTTTCATCAATATTAGAATTATTAATTGTGTTTTCAATTTTCTTTTTTTGATATGAATAATTAACAGTAGTAGCAGTAGACTTAATTGATAACCATAAATCTAAAGTAGCAGAAACCATAATAACGATTCCGGTGCCACCTAAAATAGCATAACTTGGAATTATAATTTCAAAATTTGAAGTATAAGATACTATGATAGAAACAACATAAGGCAATGTTGCAATCAAAGCTAAAAACGGTCCACCAATTCAATTAATTCTAAATAAAATTCTTGAAATATATCTTTCAGTTTCACCACCTACTTTAACACCAGGAATAAATCTACCAGACTTTTTAAAATCATCTGAAAGTTTTTGTGGATTTAATTGAATATAACTGTAAAAAAATGAAAATAAAATTATTAATATAAAATAAATAATCACACCACTTATTGAATCAAAAGATATATAAGTATTAATTCATATGGCAGCACCACTCGTAGAAGGCAAAAATTGGGCAATTGTAGTAGGAATAGTCATGAATGATGAAGCAAAAATGACAGGAATTACCCCAGATGGATTAATTTTAATAGGTAAATAAGATAATTCATAAGGATTTTTTGCAATAGATTGTCCAACTTGTTGTACAGGTACTTTTCTTACAGAATTATTAATAAAAATTACAGTTAATAATACAATAATATAAAAACATAAATATGCAACAAATGAAATTATAGATATTAATTGAGCATTTTGAGCACTAATATTTAATAAATTGTAATATACAGTTTGGAAGGAACTAAATAGAGATGAAACAATACCAGCCAAAATTATTAACGTAATACCATTACCAACACCTCTTTTAGTAATAATATCACCTAAAAAAATTGCTATATAAGTACCAGCTACCATTAAACTAATATAGAAAAAATAATATAAAGGACTATTTTGAACAAGTGGAGATGATGAACTAAAAGAAATAAAACCAGTATCACTGTTAGTGGCCATAGTTAAGATTGCATATGCTTGAATAGCTGATAACGGGAATGTAATAACTCTAGTTATTACTTCAATTTTTTTTCTTCCTCTTTCACCAGTTTTAGTTAAACGAGCAAGAGGGGGGATAAGATCAGTAGATAAAAGTTGAACTAAAATTTGAGCAGTAATATATGGAGAAACTGCAATCGCAAAAATACTAACTCTAGTTAATCCACCACCACCAATTAAATTCATCATTTGTAAAAAAGAATTAGAATCATAATTTTCACTACTAATAACAATAAAAGGCATTGGAATAATAGAAATAATTCTAAAAAGAATTAAAATACCAAAAGTTACCATTATTGCAATGATAACTTTTTTATTTTTAAAAATATTTAATAATTCAATAAAATTCTTATTCTTTTTTTTAGGATTATTCATTTTATTAATGTAAATTATTATAATAAAAAAACATTAACTATTTAATTAATAATTTCATATTTAACTTTTAAATTATTTAATGTTTTAATTGCTCCATCGCTAAATTTATGAGCTTTAATTGTAATAGATTTATTCAATTTATCACTGTTACCAATAATCTTTACAGGTAATTTTTTATTTTTGATTAAACCTAATTCAATCATTTTATCAAAATCAATAATACCAGATTCGATTTTTTTGTCAACAAGAGTTTTTAAATTTATTACATTATATTCATTAGCAAAATTAATGTTATTAAAACCAACTTTAGGAGATCTTCTATATAAAGGTGTTTGACCACCTTCAAAACCAAGACGTGTATGACCAGACTTACGTGATTTTTGACCATTTGAACCACGAGTAGAAGTTTTTCCCATTCCTGAACCATGTCCTCTACCTACACGTTTATTTTTTTGTCCCCTTGAACCAGGAATATATTCTAATGTATGTAATTCCATAATTTATCTCCTTATTATTACAATATTATAAATCTTTTAATTCTTTACCACGAGCTTTACAAATTTCAGTTGGAGTTAATTGAGATAATAAACCATTAATTGTAGCTCTTATAACATTAATTTTAGTATTTGAACCTAATGATTTACTATATATGTCTTGAAAACCAGCTAATTCAATAACAGCACGAGAAGCACCACCAGCAACTAAACCCTTACCAGTAGGAGCAGGTTTAATGATAATTTTTGATGCTCCATGTTTACCAATTATTTCATGATAAACAGTTCCTTTTTTATTCATTTTAACTTTAAATAAATTGTTATGAGCATTTTTTACAGCTTTTTTAATTGCATCAGGAACTTCGTTAGATTTGCCCATACCAAATCCAACAGTACCTTTTTTATCACCAACCACAACTAATGCACTAAAACGCATTACACGTCCGCCTTTTGTAGTTTTAGAAATTCTTTTTATTTCAACAGTTTTTTCTTCCAATGAATTAGTTGCATCAGATTGATAATTAGAAGTTTTTTTAAAATTAGCTTTAGTGAATGTGTTTAATGTTTTTTCAGTTTTTAAATTCTTTTGAATATTAGGTTCAACTGAATTTTGAGTATTATCTATATTTTGAGTTTTTGTATTTTCCATAATAATTCCTTTATTTAATTTAAAATTTTAATCCACATTCTCTTGCAGCATTTGCTAATGAAGCTATTTTACCATGGTATTTAGATCCACCTCTATCAAAACTAATTTCACTAATACCTAATTTTAAGATTTTTTTAGCAATGTCTTTTCCCACTAATTCTGAATTTTGTTTATTACCATTAGGTAATTTTAATTGGATAGAACTACTTGATACTAAAATTTTATTTTGAGAATCATCTATTAATTGTGCAATAATATGAGAGTTTGTTTTTGTAACTAATAATCTTGGTTTACCATTATCAATATTTCTAATCTTTTTAACAGTACGTCAATGACGTAAACCACGTTGTTCTTTTTTATCAAAATTAATACGTTTCATAAACTAAATCTCCTTAAATTATTTCTTCTTATCAGCAGTTTTACCAACTTTACGCACAATTTGTTCACCCTTATATAACACACCTTTACCTTTATATGGTTCTGGCATTCTATATTTTCTTATATCAACTGCAAATTGTCCTACTTTTATTTTATCAACACCAGATATAATGATTTCAGTTGGAGAAGGTAATTCTACTTTAATATCAGTTGGAATATCAATTAATACAGGATGACTAAATCCAAGTGATAAATTCAATTTGTTACCTTCTAATTTTGCTTTATAACCAACACCTTTTAATTCTAATGATTTTTTAAAACCTTCTGATAAACCTTTTAAAGCATTAGCTAAATTTGCATTTACAGTTCCTTGGTGCATATTTGATTCTTTAGATGAATCTAATCTAGATACATATAGATTATTGTCTTTATTTTCAACTTTAATTAATTTAGTAGGAAAATTTACAACTAAAACATTATTATTAGATTTTAAAATTACTTCATTGCTTTTAATTTCAACTGTTATATTAGTTGGAACTTTTAATACTCTATTACCAATTCTTGACATATATAATTCTCCTAATTATCAAACATAAGCAATTACTTCGCCACCAACATTAGCAATACGTGCTTGTTTATCAGTTAAAATACCTTTTGAAGTAGAAATAATTGCAACACCTAAACCATTAATAACTTTTGGTAATTTTTCTACTGGTGAATATATTCTTAATCCTGGTTTTGAAATTTGACGTAAACCATGAATAGAACTTTCTTTAGTATTTTTATTGTATTTTAATTTAATAACAGTTTCGCTTTTATTATTTTCTAATTTGTTAATATTAAAATCTAAAATATACCCTTCATCACGTAATACATTTAAAATAGCAGTTTTCATATTAGTAGTTGATACAGTTACTGATGATTTATGAGCTTTTATAGCATTACGCATTTTTGTTAATAATTCTGAAATTGGATCTAAATGCATATTTATTCTCCTATCATGAAGCCTTTCTTACTCCAGGAATTACTCCTTTATAAGCTAAATCTCTAAAACATAAACGACATATACCATATTTACGATTAACTGCGTGTACTCTACCACATCTTTCACAACGAGTATATGCTCTAGTTGAAAATTTAGGATGACGTTTTTGTTTTGCAATTAATGATTTTTTAGCCATATTTTATTTTTCCTCCTTTAATTTTTGAAAAGGTGCACCTAAAGATTTTAATAAATAACGTGACATTTTATCATCATCACCAGTAATAACAAAAGTTACATCAAAACCACGCACTTTTTTTACATTATCATAAACTATTTGAGGAAAAATAATTTGTTCCTTAATTCCTAATGTATAGTTTCCTCTTCCATCAAATGATTTATTAGATATTCCTCTAAAATCACGAACTCTAGGTAATGCTATATTAAATAATGTTTCAATAAACCCTCACATTTTTTCATTTCTTAATGTAACTTTACAACCAATACCTTGCCCTTGACGTACTTTGTAAGTTGCAATAGATTTCTTAGCTTTTGTAACAACAGGTTTTTGACCAGTTATTAATTCAAGTTCTTTAATTGCTAATTCAAGATTTTTTGAATCATGAACTGCATCACCAATACCCATATTAATAACTACTTTTTCAATTTTTGGAATTTGCATTACTGATGATAAATTAAATTGTTTCATCATATCAGGAGCAATTTCTTTTTTGTATTTTTCTTTTAAAAATGCCATATTTTATACTCCTTTCTAACTATTTTTTAACAATTTCGTTTCCACTACGTTTTGAAACACGAATTTTTTTACCATCTTTTAAAACAAATTTAATTTTTGTTTTAATTCCTTTGTCTTTACCTTTTTGCTCTAATAATGCTAATTTACATAATTTAATTGGTGCTTCTTTTTCAATAATTCCTGATTGTTCATGAGTTGCATCTTGTTTTTGATGTTTTTTAATTTTATTAATTCCTTCAACAATTGCAGTTTGTTCTTTTGGAAATACTTCTAAAACTGTGCCATCTTTGTTTTTAAATTTACCTGAAATAACAATTACTGTATCACCTTTTTGAATACGGTTCATAACAACTTCTCCTTAATAATTAAAGAACTTCTGGGGCCAAAGACACAATCTTTGTATAACCCTTATCTTTTAATTCACGACAAACTGGACCAAAAATACGACTACCACGAGGAGATTTATCATCTTTAATAATTACACATGCATTTTCATTAAATTTAATTGTATTTCCAGAAACACGTTTTACACCTTTTTTTGTTCTAACAATTACAGCTTTGCAAACTTGTCCTTTTGATAACATTCCACTTGGTTGAGCTTTTTTAACACTTACAACAACAATATCACCAACATTAGCATATCTTTTTCTAGTACCACCTAAAACTTTAATAACACCTACTTCTTTAGCTCCAGTGTTGTCAGCAACAATTAATCTAGATAATGTTTGAATCATAATTTATTTCGCCTTTTCAATAATTTTAGAAATTCTTCAATTAACAGTTTTAGATATTGGTCTAGTTTCAACTATTTCAACTTTATCTCCAATATGGGCAATTTCATCACCATCATGAACATGATATTTTTTATTATGAATAACTAATTTTCTATATAATGGGTGTTTAAATTTTGTTTCAACTTTAACAGTAATAGTTTTTTGCATTTTGTCACTTGTAACAATACCAACTAATACCTTTCTACTATTTCTTGTATCCATAATTATTTTCCTTTACTTGTTGAAGTGTGTTTTGTTTCATTATTTAATTCACGTTCATTAATGATTGTTAATGCTCTTGCAATAGTTTTTCTTATTTCTGATGCATTTTCAATTTTATCTTCTTCACCATTAGAAATACTGAATTTGATTTCTAATAATTTTGTTTTTAATTTTTTAATAATATCATTTAATTCTTCATTTGTTTTTGTACGAAGGTCTTTAATAACACTGCTCATTATAAATTAGCCTCCTTTTTAACAATTTTACATTTAATAGGTAATTTATTTGCTGCAGCTCTTAAACCATTTCTTGAAATTTCTTCACTTACACCAGACATTTCAAACATAATTGTACCTTGCTTAACAACTGCTACTCATTTATCAGGAGCACCTTTACCTGATCCCATACGAACTTCTAATGGTTTTTTAGTTAATGACATATGTGGGAATATTCTAATTCACATTTTTCCTGTTTTACCTAATCTCTTAGATATAGCAATACGAGCTGATTCTAATTGACGTTCATCAATTCATGCACCTTCACAGGCCATTAATCCATAATCACCAAAAGCAATATAATTATTACCTTTAGCCTTACCTTCATAACTTACTTTATGAGGTTTACGATATTTCACTCTTTTTGGTTGCATCATAAGTTATTCTCCTTGTTCTGTTGATACAGATTTTGGTTTTGTTGATTTTTTTGTATATGAATTAGATGACTTATCTTTAGGGTTGTTTAATGGTTTTTTAGTATTGAAAGAATTTTTTGGATTTAGAGTTTTAGAAAAAATTTCACCTCTATTAATTCAAACTTTTACACCAATAATTCCATAAGTTGTATTTGCTTCTTCTAAAGCGTAATCAATATCTGATCTTAATGTAGATAATGTAACAACACCTTCAGAATAACCTTCTTCTCTTGCCATTTCCACACCACCTAAACGTCCAGATACATGTGTTTTAACTCCTTTAGCACCCGCTTTTAACACTTTTCTAATTGCAGCTTTTTGTGCATTACGGAATGATACTCTATTTTCAATTGCATCAGCAATTTCTCTAGCAATTAACCTTGCACTTAATTCATAATTTTCTAATGGAATTACATTAATTTTTACTTTAACATTTTTACCAACGATCTTATTAATTAATAATGTAACGTTTTTTAATTCACTATTTTCATTACCTAAAATTACACCAGGTTGAGAACAATGAATAAATAAATTTATTGCACCTTGAATACGTTCAATTTCAATATGATCAATTTTAGCATTTTTATATTTATTAATTAAAGTGGTTCTAATTTTATCTTCTTCAACAATTCATTGTGCAGCTTGAATATTATTTTTTGCTATTCAACGTGAATTTCATTGTTTATTGATTCCAAATCTTAAACCATTAGGATTAACTTTTGAGCCCATTATTTATCTCCTTGTTTTTTACTTTTTTTAACTTCAGTTTTTTTAGTTTCTATTTTAGCAGTATCTTTAGAATCTATAATTTCACGTTTAGAGTTATTTCTTGCTCTTTTAGCGATTTTATCTTTAATTAATTGTAAATCTTTTTGACGTTCATTAATATCATCACTTAATGTAATTTGAAAATGAGTTGTACGCTTAAATATAGTATCAGCAGAACCTTTAGCACGTGCCATGATTCTTTTCATTGTTGGACCTTCATTAGCAAAAATTTCATATATATATAAAGAAGATCCGTTCATTCCATGATTATTCATTGCATTTGAAATAGCGCTATTTAATAATTTTTTGATAATTGGAGCTGCTTTTTTGTTTGTAGAATCTAAAATTCTTAAAGCTTCATTAACTTTTTTTCCACGAATTAAATCAACAACTAACTTACCCTTACGTGAAGATATATGGACATTACGAATGATTGCAGTAGTTTTCATATTATTTTCCTTTTAAATATTAACGTTTTGCTTCAGTATGATTTTTAAATGATCTTGTAGGAGCAAATTCACCTAATTTATGTCCAACCATATCTTCAGTTACAAACACTTTAATAAATTGTTTACCATTATGTACTTCAAATGTATTACCAATAAATTCTGGGAAAATTGTTGATTTACGAGATCATGTTTTTATAGGTTTCTTTTTGTCTGATTTATTCATTTCTTCTACTTTTTTAAATAAACTAGCTTCTACAAATGCACCTTTTTTTGAACTTCTTGACATATTTTTTTATTCTCCATATACAAAAATATTATTTACGACGACGTATAATCAAACTAGATGAGGCTTTTTTCTTGTTGCGAGTTTTAACTCCCATCAATCTTTTACCTCATGGTGATCTAGGAGCATCTTTACCAATTGGTTGTCTTCCTTCACCACCACCATGTGGGTGATCATTAGGGTTCATAGCTGAACCACGAACAGTAGGACGAATACCTAAATGACGACTACGACCAGCTTTACCTAAATTTACTAAATTATGATCATCATTAGAAACAACACCAATTGTTGCTCTACATTCTTTAGAAATTTTTCTAACTTCACCACTCATCAATTTACATACAACAAATTTACCAGTTTCATCACTACCTAATATTTGAATAAAAGCACCAGCACTTCTAGCTAATTGTCCACCATGACCAGGAATTAACTCCACGTTATGAACTAATGTACCTTCAGGGATATTTCCTAATATTGTTGTATTTCCCACTTTAATATCAATATTTTTATTTCCAGAAATTAATTTATCACCAACTTTTATTCCTTTAGGACTTATAATGTATCTTTTTTCACCATCTTTATAAACTACTAAAGAAATAAAACAAGTTCTATTTGGATCATATTCAATTGATTTTACAGTAGCTTCGATACCATCTTTATTTCTTTTAAAATCAATTAAACGATATTTTCTTTTGTGTCCACCACCATGATGACGAATAGTAATTTTTCCTTGATTATTTCTACCTGAATTTTCATGTAAAGTTACTAATAATGATTTTTCAGGTTTATTTGTAGTTAATACGGATTTATAATCAATCATTACAGTTTGACGTTTACCGCTACTACGATTTTTAATTTTTTTAACAGCCATATATACTCCTTTATATATTAAGTTTTTCGACTATTTTGTTTTTTCTTTTGTTTCTTTTGCAGCAGATTTTGCATCATCAATTTCTTCTTGAGTTACTGCAATTTTAACCCCAACTGGTAATGTTACATAAGCAATTTTAGTCAATTTAGAGAAACCTGGAACTCTAGTACCAGTTTTGATAGCAACAGGTTTATGTTTTACAACATTAATTTTTTCAGGTTTTACATTATAAATACTAATAAATGCAGATTTAATTTCGTGTTTATTAGCTTTAGGATTAACAACAAAAGCAATTACTTCTTTTTCATGAGCAGTTCTTACTTGAATAGTTTTTTCAGTTAAATAAGGTCTTAAAATAATATCATATAATTGCATATTTATTCCTCACTATTTCAATGATAATTTTTTTGAAAATTGATCATTATACATACTAAATACATCTTCAAAAACAATTAATACATTTGCATTCAATACATCTTTAACTGAAACTGAATTTCATAATTTTGTTTCAATATCAACTAAATTGTTAGTTGATTTTTGAATGTTATTTTCATTTGAATTAGAAATAATTAAAACTTTTTTATTATTTAAACCTGCATTATTAATAAAATCACTCATTAATTTTGTTGAAGGTTTTTTTAAAACTGATGTTGATTCCATTGCGAATAAATTATTTGATAATAATTTTAATGATAAAACTGATTTAAATGCAAGAATTCTAACTTTAGTATTAACTTTTTTTAAATAATTTCTATTTGGTTTAGGTCCAAAAACCACACCACCACCAGTTCATTGTGGATTACGAATAGAACCAGTTCTTGCTCTACCAGTATGTTTTTGACGTCATGGTTTTTTACCACCACCACGTACTTCACCTTTTGTTAAAGTAGAATGTGTACCTTGTCTTAGAGCAGCATTTTCAGCAATAACACAATCAAAGATAGCTTGTTTATGTGGTTGTTCAACAAATAAATTTTCAGGTAATTTTATTTCTTTTGTTGATTTTCCGTTAATGTCATATAATTTAACACTTGTATTCATCTTTATTCCTCACTATTATTAGCTAAATTTTCAGTTTTGCTTGAATTTGCATTTAAATTATTATTAACAAGTTTAATATCAACTTTAACATTAGGTTTATTAACAGATTGTTTTATTTTTAATAATCCATTTTTAGGACCTGGTATTGCACCTTTAACTAATATTAAATTATTTTCTAATTGAACATCTACAATTACTAAATTTTTTGTAGTAACTGTTTCATGACCATAATGACCTGGTAATTTAGTACCTTTAATAACTCTTTGTCCTTGACTACCACCACGACCAAAAGCTATTGAACCAACATAACGATGAGGGTAACCTGCACCATGACCCATAGGACCCATACTAAAATTATGACGTTTTATAGAACCAGTAAAACCATGTCCTTTTGTAATTCCTTGAATATCTACTAATTCTCCAACTTGAAAAATTGAACAATCAATTTTGTCACCAATATTATATCCAGACATATCTCTAAATTCACGGATAAATCTTTTAGATTCAGATTTAACTTTTTTAAATAATCCTAATAATGGTTTAGATAATGCATTATCTTTTACAGTATGATAACCAACTTGAATTGCATCATATCCATCTTTATTGTTAGTTTTCACACCAACAACTTGATTTGGTTCAACATAAATAACAGATACAGCTAATTTATTACCATTACTATCAAACACTTGTGTCATCCCAATTTTTGTACCTAAAATACATTTCATTGTTAATAGCACCTTTCTTTTTATAACTTAATTTTAATTTCAATACCAGAAGGAATTGAAATACGTTTAAGTTTTTCTAAAGTTTCTGAATTTGTGTTTGATAAAATTATTAAACGTTTGTGAGTTCTTTTTTCAAATTGTTCACGACTAGATTTATTAACATGTGGTGAACGTAAAATAGTAAATATTTCAGTTTTTGTTGGAAGTGGAATAGGTCCTTTAACTTCAACACCAGTTGACTTAGCAACCTCAATAATTTTTTTTACAGATTGATCAAGTAATTTATGATCATATGAATAAAGTTTTATTCTTAATTCTTGATTCATTTTTGTTGCCTCCTTTTGTGTAACGATGATTGTTACGAATCATAGAATTACTATTAACAAGTTACCTAATACCTATGACAACTCTTTTTGGTGTATTAGCAATCTTAATAATAGAAAAACCTTATAAATTATATAATAAAAAAGTAATTTTATAAAAAAATTATTAAAAAACTCCAATCATTTAATAATAATTAGAGTTTTCATAAATTAAATAAAGAGTGACGATTACTTATTCTTACTTTACAGCTACCTTCAGCCTCGATGTGCTTAACTTCCGTGTTCGGGATGGGAACGGGTGTTTCCACAACAGTATCATCATCACACCAATTAGATAGTTCTTTGAAAACTAAATACTATACAAATAATCTTTATAAATATAGATTTATCTAAGTCCTCGAATTATTAGTATCAGTTAGCTAAACACTTCACAATGCTTACACACCTGACCTATCAACGTCATAGTCTTTAACGATTCTTACCCCACTTAAGGGAGGGAAGATTAATCTTGAAGCTGGTTTCACACTTAGATGCTTTCAGCGTTTATCCATTAGGCACGTTGCTACCCTGCAGTGCAGCTGGCGCTACAACAGGATCACAAGAGGTGCCCCCATTCCGGTCCTCTCGTACTAAGAACAGAGCTTCTCAATCTTCCTACGGGCATGACAGATAGGGACCAACCTGTCTCACGACGGTTTGAACCCAACTCACGTATCTCTTTAATCGGCGAACAGCCGAACCCTTGGAACCTGCTCCAGCTCCAGGATGAGATGAGTCGACATCGAGGTGCCAAACAGTGCCGTCGATATGAACTCTTGGGCACTATCAGCCTGTTATCCCCAGAGTAGCTTTTATCCGTTGAGCGATGGCCATTCCATTCTGAACCACCGGATCA
>CASDOM010000024.1 GCA_949282435.1 uncultured Ureaplasma sp. | reverse complement strand
TATTGATCCTAATAAATGATTTATTGTTGGGTATGAAAATTTAAATTTAGGAATTTTTCCTAATTTAAATAAATTTGCATTAATAATTATATGCAGTATTATTGGATTTACAGTTTTAAATCAAATATTGTTTTTTTTATTAAACGATGTTAGATTAAAAAGAATGGATTCAACTTATCAAGTAAATATATTAACTAATGAAGAAAAAGTTGTTTTAAAACACGCTACTAATGTAAGAAATTTTATTATTTTTTGTGTTTTAACAATTATTTTAGGTTTAATATTGTTAGTAGTTTATTTATTGTTAAAAAGAAAAAAATAATTATGATTGAAAATACAATTTTATTTCAACGTAACAATATTAAATTGACATATGATGATCAAAAATATCTAAAATTAATTAAACAAAAATTGAATTTATCTACTTTATTTACATTCAACAAAAATAAAATTTATAGTTTGTATAACGTTGAACATGAAGATGCTTTTTTGTATTATAGATTTGAATTGTTATTAAATTGAATTTTGGATAATGAGTCATATACAGAAAAATTTATTAATAATTTGATTTATATAATTAATATTTTAGATTTAGAAAAATATCTAAATGGTTATGAACAAAATTATTTAAATCATTATCAATCATTAATTTTTTCACAAACCAGAAATCTTAAAAAGCTTATTGTCGACTTTGAAACTTTAGATAATGAAAATATTTATTATCAATATGAAATTAATGACATTTATGAATATGATTGTAATAAATTAAAAAACCAAATTATTAATAAAATTATTTATTTATATATTTCTGACAAAAGATTAATTATAAGTATTAATAATGAAATTAAATATTTAATGTGAAAACAAATTAATCAAATTAAAATTTATAATAATTCATTATGTATATTATGAAATAATAATCAACAATTAATAATTTATTCATTAGATTTATTTGAAATATACGTGGCTATAGAAAGAGTTTGTAATCTTATTAATTATTATTTTTAATTATGAATTTATTAAATGAAAAATTAAAATATATACCTAAAAAACCAGGTTGTTATATGTGAAAAGATATCAATAACCAAGTTATATATGTGGGTAAAGCAAAAAATTTATATAATAGAATGCATCAATATTTTGATCCTAATAAAGATAATAAAACATTGTCATTGGTCAAAAATATTTTTGATTTTGATTATATTATTGTTGATAACCCTAATGAGGCATTGGTATTAGAAAATAATCTAATAAAAAAATATTTACCTAAATTTAATATTTTATTAAAAGAATCATCTGATTACCCATATATAGTTTTGACTAATGAAGATAAACCTAGATTATTATACACACATAAATATGGTTCTATAAAAGGTAAATATTATGGGCCTTTAGCTGATAATAATTTTAAAAAATATGAAATATATAAATTATTATTAGAAATTTCTCCATTTGATAAGAATAGTCTTTTTCAAAATAATATTTCATATTTTGAACAATATATTAATTCTTCAATGAATAATTACAACAAAAATGAAATATATGATTTATGAAAAAAATATATTGATGATTTATTTAATGGAAAATCCTCAAGTTTAATTGAAATTGTTCATATGTGGGAACAAAAAGCATGTGAATTGTATAATTTTGAACAAGCTCAAAAATATAATGAAATTATTGATGGTTTAAAAAAGATAGGAAATAGTCAAATTGTTCAATTTAATCAAAATAAATATACTGATTATATTGCATACTATATTAAAAATAATTACATTTCTATTAATATTTTTAGTTATATAAACGGTAAATTATTAACTAAACATAATTCATTACATCAAATATATGATCAATCTGTCGATGAAATTTTATCTAATTTTGTAATGCAATATTATTCATCAAATAATATTCCAAATAAAATAATTATCAGTTTAAGTGAATCTGATTGTAATGATTTATCAAATATATTTAATACTATTGTCGATTATCCAAAAAATAATAATGATTTAAAAATTATGGATAGCTCATTAATTAATGCTCAAGATAATTATTACAAACAAATAAAATTAAATGAAATTAAAAATAAAATTCATGATGAAGTATTATTAGAATTATCTAATATCGTTAAATTAAATTCATTATATAAAATAGAAATTTATGATAATTCTAATTTAGATTTTAAAGACCCTGTATGCGGTGTAGCAGTATACATTAATGGTAAATCAAACAAAAAAATGTATCGTAAATATAAATTAAATGATCAATTTGGTATTGGTGATAGTAATTATATGTACCAGGCAATATCAAAAAGACTTAATCATTTATTAAAATATAATGAATCATTACCTAATTTAATCATTGTTGATGGAGGAAAAATTCAAGTTGGAGCAGCACTTAAGGCTTTAAATGAATTTAATTTATACAATAAAATTAAGGTTATTGGTTTAAAAAAGAATTCTAATCATAAAACTGAATCAATTATTTTTGATGATTATTCAGAGTATATATTAGATAAAAAATCTAATTTATATTTATTTTTATTGAATATGCAAGAAGAAGTGCATAAATTGGCAATTTCATATTTTAGAAAAGAAAATTTAAAATCATCTTTTAGATCTTTTTTTAGTGATATTAAAGGAATTGGTAAAGCTAGAATGGACAAATTATTATTAAAATACCCATCATTAGTTGATATTAATAATGCCTCAAATAATGAGCTGTCACAAATTATTCCTTTAAACATTGTTCTTAAAATTAAAGAAAAAATAAAAAAAGAATTAAAATTATAAAAATATGAATAATAAATATGTTTTATTAATTGAACAAACAGATGAAATTAATGCTGCAATTAATTATTTTAATAATCAAAAATTAAATTTTAAATGTATCAATAAACCTATATTGGATGTTGATTGATATATCCAAGTTATTAATTCATTTGATAATAACCAAAAGGAACTTATTAAAAAATTTCAATTAGATATTAGTTCTGATAATTTAGTTTTTCAAGCATTTTCTTCTTTATATTTAAAAAAAGTTGATGCATTAGTATTGGGTCATACCTATACATCTAAAATTGTGTTTATGTATTCAATATTATTTTTTGGTCAGAATAAAAAAATGTCAACCGCTTTTATAACAAATCAAAATCAAATTTGAACTGATTGCGCATTAAATATCAACCCTAATTTAGATTTATATAAAGCAATTATCAATAATAGTATTCAATTATATAAAAAACTGAATTTATATAAAATACCTAATATTGCATTATTAAGTTATTCAAGTAATGAACTTTCAAATGATGTTAATGTAAAAAAAATATTTGATCTAAAAAATACTTTTGCATCAACTAATGTCAATTTAATTGGCCCAATTCAATTTGATGCAGTTGCTAACAGAGAAGTTTATTTTAAAAAAATGAATCAAAAAGAAAATGTTAATTTTGATATATTAGTTTTTCCAGAACTAAATTCTGCCAATATATCATATAAAATATTTAATCAATTATTACATATAGAATTTTATGGCCCATTTATACTTGGAATTGATTATAAAATTAGTGA
>CASDOM010000023.1 GCA_949282435.1 uncultured Ureaplasma sp. | reverse complement strand
TGCAAAATCTGCTATTCAAACTGCATTAAATAGTGCAAATTTAACTAGTGTAAATATAGTTATTAAAGCTTAATTTATATTATTAATGTTATAATCTAATATGTGAAAAAAATATTAATATTAACTGATACTTCTGCATCTATTGATTCAAATATTCAAAATAGTTTAAATATAAATATTCTTCCATTATCAATTTATGATCAAGATAATAATAGATATTTAGAACAAACATTGAATATGTCATCTAAAGATATTTATAATATGATGTTAAATGGTAAAAAATTTATAACATCATGTACTCCTGTTTTTTATATTGAACAATTATTGAATACAAACTTGGATAAATATGATTATATTATTGCATTACCTATATCATCTAAATGATCCAGTCAATATGATCATTTAAAAACATTATCTAATCAAGAAATATATAAAAATAAATTATATGTAATTGATTCGTATGAATTTGGTGCTAACACTGAATATTTATGTAAAAAAATCTTTGAAATGATAAACAATAATGATAGTATTAATTCAATTATAAATTACATATCTAATTTTAATAATTATACAATTTCTTTTTTTGTGTGTAAAAATTTACATGGATTAGTAGATAGTGGTCGTGCCCCAAATGTTATTGTAAAATTATTTAAATTAACAAATGTTTATCCAATCATTAAAGTAGATCGCAAAAACCATTTCTCAGGTTTATTAAAAAAATGAGACAATGTTTGTGATAAACTTGTTAAATTGGCATTTAATGAATATGGACAAAAATTGTCAGATGAAAACATTGAACAAATAACATTATTACATGCTAATTATGATCAATATGAATTATTAAAAATAAAAAATTATTTAATTAATTTATTACAAATTAATCCAAATAAAGTTTTAGTTCGTGATGTTCCAATTATTTACGCTCACATTGTTAATGAAAATGCAATTGGATTACAAGTAGTAGCTAATGTTAAAAAAATAGATACTATTAATAAAATTAAAAAAATATTGATTAACTAATTTACTAATATTTTTTTATTTAAATTAATATTAATATCACTTAAAATATATGTATTAATTATTAAGTTATTGTTTTTATTTTTTTTGTTTATAAATTGGGTATTAAATAAACTATAAATATTATTGTTAATATATTGATTATTTTGATATGAATTAATTATTTCATCACAATCTAAATTAATATTAATTATATATTCATTCAATAATTTATTAATATTATTGATTTGATCATTATGATTAAAATTAATATGAGATTCAATATTAATATATCCAATTAAATTTTTATCATCATATATATAATAAGTAAAATTATATATATTATTCTTATAACTAACATTATTTGTAAATTCTAATTTACAATCTTTAATAATGTTGTATGGATAATAAATTTGATTAATTGCATTATTAGACACATAATAACCTTTACCATGAATTGAATAAAGGATATTATGTTCAATTAATTTTAAATAAACTTGTCTAATATTAATTCTTGTACATTTAAACCGTAATGCTAATTTATTTTCACTAGGAATTAATGCATCAACTTTATAGTCACCAAGAATTATTTTTAATAATATATATCTAATAATAAAATTTTTATTTGTCATGATTCTTTTTCTTATCAATAATATTTTTAAGTTTTTGTTCTAATTCGCTTAAATCTTTAGGAAATTTATCAATAATAAATGCAACAGTTTTTTCTTCTAAAATTGTATTTTTAGCTTTTTCAAATTTATCATTATCTTCCATAAAATCTCTAATTGGTTGATTAGTGTTTTGATAATATTCATGTAAAATATTCATCATTTCATCATCAGTAATTGCAATATTATAAGTTGCTTGTAAATCATGAAAAATTAATGCTTTAGAAATGATTTTTTTAACAATTAATTCAATATTCTCTTTTTCTATATCATCATGTATTTTTAATAAATTACTTTTAATATTTTCAATATCATCTTTGTCATATTCAATATCATAATATGTAACAATATTATCCATTGCTTTAGTAAATAAATTATCACGCAAGATGATATTATGCAAATGTTGTTGTCTAGCATTTTCGGGTAATTGTGAAAATACATTATTAATTCTTTGTTTATGATATTCAATAGTTTTAGAATCAATTTTTAGTTCACTTAATTTTATTGTTTGAGATCAATCAATATCTCTTTTATTTATAATTTTACTTTTTAATGTTGCCATATTATTTTAAATCTCCTCAATATTAATTAATTCATTTTTTATTTTATTATCTTGAATTTTATTAATAATTTTAATTCTTTTATCATATTTTTCTTTTAAATGCAATTTTGATTCATAATCATACAATAAGTTAATTATATGATTAATGCTATCATATATTGCATTTTTACTTATTGAATGTATAATTGCAATTTCGTTCAATGATTTATCTTCAAAAAAATACATATTAAAATATGATTGTTGCTTATTTGTTAATAAACAATAATAAAAATCAAATAAATCAATTATATAAAATCTATCTTTACTATTCATGGTTAACAATTAAATCTTCAAAATTACATACTAACCCATTTACAAATTGTTCTAAATCAAATGGTTGCAAGTCATCTATACTTTCACCTAAGCCAATAAATTTAACAGGTAAATTAAACATATCTTTAATCGCTAAAACAATACCACCTTTAGAAGTTGAATCCATTTTTGTTAATATAATACCAGTTAAATTTGTTACTTCATTAAATGCTTTAGCTTGGTTTAGTCCAGATTGACCAGTTGTAGCATCTAATACTAATAATGTTTCATGAGGTGCAGTAGGATCAAATTTTTTAATAATATCATTAATCTTTTTTAATTCATTCATTAAATTGATTTTGTTTTGTAATCTACCTGATGTATCACAAATTATTAAATCATATTTTTGTTCATACCCTTTTTGTAATCCTTCATAAATTAAAGATGCAGTTTCTTGACCATATTTTTTTGGAAGAATTATATCTACATTTAATTTTTGAGCTCATAACTCTAATTGTTCAACAGCTCCTGCTCTAAATGTATCTCCCGCAATTAATAACACTTTTTTATTTTTATCAACAAAATATTTTGCAATTTTTGCAATTGAAGTTGTTTTTCCAACACCATTACTACCAACTACTAATACTGTATTAGTTCTATTATCAAATAAATTAATATTAGTGTTCACATCACTATCTTGAATATAATATGTAAAAATTTTATCAATTAAGATTTCTTTAATTAAGTTTGGATCATTAACATTACGATAATTAATTTCATCTTGAATTGATTTTAAAATTTTATTAGTAGCAACATAACCAACATCATATGTAATTAATAATTCTTCAATAGCATCATATAAATCAAAATTTTTATTATTATAATTTTGAAATAATGAGAAAATAGCTTCATTTAATCTTGAAGATGATTTATGTAATCCCTTGTCAAATTTTTTTTGATTATTTTTAAATTTAAAAATTCTGTTTTCATCATTTTTTTTGATTATTTCATTCGTAACTTTGTTAATCGAAGAATTATTAAATTTACTAATAATTTTTTGAAATAGTCCCATAATTAATTTTCTCTAATAGTATTATTTTGTTTTAATTGGTTTAAATCAGTTTTGAAAACTTTAGTAACACCTTTAATTTGCATTGCAGTTCCATATAAAACATCACACATTTTCATTGTTCCACTTCTATGAGTAATTACTAAAAATTGAGTGACATCACTAAATTCTTGGATTAATTTTGCAAAAGCAGATACATTAGTTTGATCTAATGCAGCTTCAGCTTCATCTAATACTACTAAAGGAAAATGAGAAGCTTTTAGTAATGCAAATAAGATTGTTAATGCAACTAATGTTTTTTCACCACCAGACAATAATACTAAATTAGATACTTTTTTACCTAATGGTTGAACAACAATTTCAATTCCAGATGCTAAGATATCATTTGGATTAGTGTATTTTAATTCACATGTTCCACCACCAAATAAATTATTAAAAATATTTGGAATAATTTTATTTACACTATTAATAATGTTTGAAAAATCTTTTTTAGCTTGATTATCTAATTCAATAATTATATTTTTTAAATTAATTACTGAATCACGTGCATTTTCATATTCGTTTTCAATTAATGATAATTTTTGTTCTTCATCACTTAATTGCTCAACAGCTTCAAAATTAATATTGCCTAATTCACCAAGTTCATTTTTTAATTGAATAATTTTGTTTTGAATTTCATGTGTAGACATTTCTAATGGTGTACTATATTGACTGATAGCAAATTCTAAAGTCATACCATAATTGTTAATTTTATTTTCAATATCACTAATATTGTGTTCTAAACTATTAAATAAATTTTGTTTTTTTAATAGTTTTTCATTTAAATCAAAATATTGTTTATTACTACGTTCATATTCTAAATTACATTTAGTATATAAATCATATGCACTCATTTTTAATTCACTCAAAGTTTTTAATTTTTTGTCATTTTCATTTCATAATTCATTTAAATTAATTAAATCTTTTTCAAATTGATTAATTTCACCTTGAATAGCATTTTTATCAATAGAATCATCAATTGATTTTAAGTTAATTTCATTACGTTGAATTCTATCTTTCAAAGTTTGAATTTTAGTTTTTAATACTGTAATACTATTATTTAAATTTTGATTTTTAATTTCTAAAATTGACAATTTATCTTTGAATGATTCAATAACACTTTTTTGTTCACGTACTTTAACATTATAGTTATCCAATTCATATTTAACTTTTTGAATTTTTTCTTCAATATTAAATATTGAATTAGATGATTTTAATTGTTGCCCACCACTTAATGCACCACCTACATAAACAATATCACCATCTAAAGAAATAACTTTATAGTTGTAATTAATCATTTTTGCAATGTAATTAGCATTTTCAATGCTATTAGCAATAACAATATTACCTAATAAAGAGTCAACAATATTTTTATAAATTACATTGTATTTAACTAAATTAGATGCAATATCAACATAACCATTTAATTTTGAAACTATTAAATAACTATCTTCTTTAATATTTTTTGGTTTCATTTGGTTTAGTGGTAAAAATGTTGCTCTACCTGCATTATTATTTTTTAAATAATTAATTGCTTTAATTGCTACATCACTATTATCAACAACAATATTGTTCATTGATTTACCTAATGCGGTTTGAATTGCAATTTCATATTTTTCATCAACATTAATAATGTTAGAAACAGTAGAATGTATACCATTAATTACATTCTTAGAATTTAATATTGTTTTAACCCCACGTTCACCATTAGATTGATTATTTTGTAATTCTACTAACCTTTCATATTCTTTTTCTTTATATAAATAATTTTTATAAATATCTTGAAATTCATTATTAGCATCATTAAACTTACTATTTATTTCATTCATTTGAGATTTATTTTGATCGAATTCATCAATATTTTTATTTAATTGTTTTTCAAATGAGATTAATTCTTCTTTATCACTTGAAATTAATGAAATATATGATTTAATTCTTTCTTCTTTATTTGATGAATTTAAATTATTTTCTAAGTTATTAGTAAAAGTAGCTTTTTTAATATTTAATTCATTGATTTGTTTATTTAAATCGTCTTTAATATGAATTAAATCATTTAATTCCTTTTCATAATTAAGATATTCATTATTATATTTATCTTTTAAAGTTTTGTTTTCATCAACAAATGTTTTTAATTTATCTAAATCATTTTTGTTTATATCTAAAAATGATTTAACATCATCATATTCATCTTTATAAGATAAATAATTTTGAACAGAAAAAGAAACATCTAATGTTTTTAATTCATCATTTTTATCTTTGTATGTTTTAGCTTTTTCAGCTTGTTTAGATAATTTTTTGATATTGTCTTTTAAATTAGAAACATGTGTATTCAAATTTTCTAAATTTTGATTAGCTTTATTTAACATTTCTATTGTTTCGTTTTTTTGTTTTGTATAACGACCAATACCTGCAGCTTCTTCAAACATGTGACGTCTATCTTCAGGTTTTGCTTCTGCAAATCAATTAACAGTACCTTGAGAAATAATTCCTAATGACCCCTTTGTTAAACCAGTATCTAAAAATAAATCTTGAATTTCTTTTAATCTTACATTTTCATCATTAATTTGAAAAATACTTTCCCCAGTTTTTCTAATTAATTTACGACTAATTTTAACTTCTTCTGAATTGTGATTTAAAATTTTTTTAGAATTATCAAAAGTTAATTCAACATATGCATAATCAGCTTCATTCATATCATTTGATCCTGCAAATATTAAATTAGATTTTTCTTTTCCTCTTAATGTTTTTATTGATTGTTCACCTATTGTTCATTTCAACGCATCGACAATGTTTGATTTACCACTACCATTTGGACCAATAATTCCGATCATAGTGCTTGAAAAATTTAAATTTACAGGTTTTGCAAATGATTTAAAACCTTCAGCATAAAAATTTTTTAAAAATATCATATTTATTAAACCCTGAATAAATTAATTATTGTTATATAAAATAATTTTATTAAATTATTATGTTTTTTATTATTAATTTTGTAAATAAACAAAAGAATATAATAATATAAATATATAGATATTTTAATT
>CASDOM010000022.1 GCA_949282435.1 uncultured Ureaplasma sp. | reverse complement strand
CATTTCATTAACACGATTAGAAATTACCTTGTTATCAATTTGTTCAAAATTTGCAGCAGGTGTAAAATTACGTTTTGAATAAGGAAAAACATGTAATTTAGAAAATTTTATTGATTCAATAAATTTTATTGATTCAAAATGATCTTGATTAGTTTCGGTAGGAAAACCGCAAATATAATCAGTTGTAATGGAACTAAATGAATTTAATTTGTAAATTTTATTTACTAAAGCTTTAAATTCATCTTTAGTGTATTTTCTGTTCATTAATTTTAAGATTCGATCATTTCCTGATTGTAAACAAATATGTCAATGTTGACAAAATCGATTTGGATTATTACAAATTAAATTAATTATTTGATCATTAATTTGGAATGGTTCAACTGATGATATTCTAATTCTAAAATTTCCTTCTAAACTATTAATTAATGATAATAAATCATAAAATGAATAATTTTCAAATTGATACCCAGCAGTATTAACTCCAGTTAAAACGATTTCCTTGTAGTTATTGTTAACTAACGTTTTTATTTCATCAATAATTAAATTAATGTTTTTGCTTCTTTGTCTCCCTCTAGCAAACGGAATAATGCAATAACTACACATGAAATTACAACCATCTTGGATTTTAACAAATGCTCTTGTATTGTTTTTATATACATCAATGCTTGATTCTTCAAATTTTGTTTCTAATAATAAATTATCAATTTTTACTAATGGATTAGATTTATTATTATGAGCTAAATATTGATTAATTAACTCAACAATATTATTTTTATATTTATTACCAATTAATATATCAATTCCAAAATTTTTTCTTAATGTTTCAGATGCAACTTGACTGTAACAACCACATACTATTATTAAGGCATTAGGGTTAGTTTTTTTAGCCCTATTAATAATATTACGCGACTTTGCATCTGCATTATTGGTAACACTACATGTATTAATTACGTATATATCACTTTGATTTTCAAATGGGACATTAATAAATCCATATGAATCTAATTCATTTTTAATAATATTAGATTCATATGTGTTAACTTTGCACCCTAATGTGTATATTGCATATGTTTTATATTTATTAATAAGATTCATTTTAATTAATTGTTATAAGTATTATAATACTCAATTTTATATTTTATATATATTCAAGATAACAATTGAAAAATAAAACATAATGCAAATATTACACATGTAAGAATGGCAAGTAAATTAATTCTCAAATGTACTATAGATTCATAATTAATATTATTTTGACTATAAATGTTAATTGGTATTAACCAAATAATAATTGAACATATTATTGTTAATAAAATTTGAATTGTTAATGTTAATGTTGAACATAATCAATGTTTATATACAAATTTATACTTATGGTTATTAATAGATTTGTAATATAAAAAAGAAAATATAAAAGTAAAAATACATATTAATAAACTTAATGAAATAATTGTTGGTATAACAATGGTTTTGTTAGATCCAGCAATTGACAAATTAATATAATCATTAGTGTTATTAATTTTATTTATGTATATAAATATTATTGAAAGACCAATAAAAGTTATTAAAACAGTTATTGATAAACAAATAAAGAATAATAATTTGTTTATTTTATTTTTTTTCATAACATGATTATTATAATTTATATTTTAACAAATAAAAAACTAGTATGATTTAGTACTAGTTTTAATAAATTTTTTTATTTGTAACCAAGGATATTACCAATTTGACCTGCATCAAATCCTGCATTACTTAAAGCGGTCATAAATATTGATTGAGAGCTTCTATCTATATAAATTTTTCTAAGACTAGTACAATTTTTAAATACATCAGAAGATATGCTAGTTATTGGACAACCACTAAAATCGATTTCTTGAAGTGATGTACAATCTTCAAATGCATACCGACCAATTTTAGTTAAATTATTACAATTTGAGAAATCTGCTCTTACTAATTTTGTTTGAGCTCAAAACGCAGTACGACCTATTATTTGTAAATTTTGACAATTTGAGAAATTAACTTCAGTTAAAGTTGGATTAGAATATTGATTTGGATTAATTGCAAAATCTTGTCAACAAATATTATAAATTGCAGAATTACTAAAATCAACTGAACCAAGTGAACTATTAAAAAATAAATTAACTCCTGTTTTAGCATCAGGATCAGTATATCCATTACCATAGGTAAATTTTGGAGAATTATTAATTACTTTATCGCAATTTAAATTATTAAACGCATATGTTCTTTGTGTATAATCCGGACAAAATTGTGAATAATTGAAGATAAATGTACCTATTTTTGTATTACCCATACAATTTTTTCACACCCAACTAGATGCTGTTATCACCTTCCACGGCACATACAACGTACCTGATGAGCCAACTCTTTGTTCGATTAATGATTTGTTTAATCCGGTTAGTGAGCCGTTTTGATCAATACTAAACATTTCTAAGTTATAGTTACTGTTTGGATCATATATATTTGTATTAACATTGGATCATCCAATACTTGTTTCAGTATTGTATAAGAATCCAGTTTTCATGCTAATTGTGAATTTACCCACTACATGACCAGAGCTATTGCTTCCAGTACGAACAAATTTGACTGAATTAAACATATATGGAGCAAGGCTACCACCAGTTTGGTTCGCATTAAATGTTTCACAGAATTTTTGAACATTGATTGTACCTGTGTTGTCACTACCTGGAGCTAAATTTGCATTATCAAAGTATTGTGTATAGTTTTCAATGCTAAGGTGGCTAAAATAAGCATTAAATAAGTGTTCTGCGTTTATTATGTTACCATCTGGATTTAATTGTCAGAAATCATATGTATATAATACATCACTAACTACATTTTCAAACCCAACTGATCCACTCACCCCGTTTGGGTTAGAAGTATCCATAAACACAAAGTTACTTGACCCACTCAATTTGATTGACCCATCATACACTTTTGTGTAGTGTTGTGCGACTGAATCAAATGAATATGGAGTGGCTGAGTTAGTAATTGTTGATCCACTAAAGACGTTTGTGTTTAAAACTGAACTAGTAGTTATAAAGTTGTTTGCATTAGTGCCCAATCAATTTATAAAATGATCATTTGAATTGAATTGACTATCATCACTGACAGATTTAAGTGTGGTATCAAAACTAGTTTTATTAAACACTAACCCAACTAAATTAGTTGTACCAGACCCACTAATATGAACACTGTTAGCTAAATCTATGTTCATAGTGATTATTAAATTGTTATTTCTTGATAAGCTTGTTTGAATACTAACATTAGCACTTGTTAGTGAATCGGTTGGTCAATTAGAATTTATTCCATTCTTTTGGATTCATTGCTTTGGATCATTTAATAGTGTATTTAAATCATCATAAGTGTTAATTGTGTTATTTAATAAGTAATTGATTAGGGAGTTGTCTGTGTAGTTTGGAACACTAATGTTTGTGGCTAAGTCATTTAGTTGGATTGAGTTTGTGAAGGAGAAAGAGGAGGACGGGGGGGTTGTTACATAAATACAATTTGATGATAATCCAATTGTTAAAGATAAAAGAGTTTTTTGAGAAAAATCATTTGGATCATTAACAATATTAGTAGACATACTAGTTGTATCAGGATTTACTTGACCAACTGTTAAACCACAATTAGTACTACCAGTTGTAAGAGTAGTTGCAATTGTAGCACCATCACTAAATTCAGTAGTATCAGTTATTTGACTTACATATGAAGTTAAATTAGATTCATTAAATGTAACAGTTGTTACATTAGTATCAGCATCACCAGTTAAAGTTTGACCATCAGTTAAACTTACAGAAATATTTAAATGAACTTTGTTACCATTAATTGTTGGAGTAACAACAATGGTATTAGGAAGAATAATATTTCCAATATTATCAATAGTGCTTATACTAGAAATAAATTGAGCAGTATAATTAACAGCACTATTTAATTTATCATAAGTATCAATATTACTAATAGCATCATTTAATTTTTTGATCATACCATTATTAGTATCACCAAGATTATATGTAATAATACTTGTATTTACATTATTAATAGAGTAAGTATTATTAATAGTTTCATTTTGTAATATTACATTAGTATTATACCCAACATATATATATGTATCTTTTAAATTAATATTAATATTATAATTATATGTATTTGTATTACCACTATTCACAGTGTTAACAATAGTGTTAATAGTCATTACATTATTAATATTACTTTGTTCTATTTTAGTAGTACCTAAATATAATGAATTAGCAATATATGTATTAATAAAGTTAGATGTATTAACATTATTATTTACACTTACATCATTAATTGCATTAATTTTTTCAATAATAGTTGTACTATCAACACTAACAGCTTTTAGTTGTGTAGTATTACTTGCAGTTTTTGTTTCACCATTATTTAATGTATATGTAATATTAACACTAACATTACCTTTAGCATCTATACTTGCATTTGAATATACATTATTGCTTGATAATACAGTATCAACATCACTAAAACCATTTAAACTATTAGATTTAACTAAATTAATAGGGTTACTAATAACATCTTGTAAAGCGTCTTTAGTGTTAATATTACCAATTGCTTTAGCTAATTCTGTATCATTAGTAACATATTGAATTGTGTTTGTAGTAATGTTTGAATCAATAGAATTAAGAATTGTATTGTTGTTTAAATAAACATAGTTATCTTTTAATGATAATTTCAATCCAACACAAATATTATTAATAGTACCATTTGAGTTTTGTTTAGTTTGTGTATAAGTTGAAACGTTACTTAAATCTTTATTTACACCATCTATAATAAGTGGATTGTTACCACTAAGTGTACTCATACTATGATCGCCAGTATTTGATCATCATTCAGATGTAAATAAAGATTGATCAACATCACTTAATTGTTGGATATTGTTTTTCAATGTATCAACATTAGCTTGACTAATACATTTCAATCCAGTAGGAATAACAGATGTTTTATATGTTTGTGAAATTCCAATAAATTTAAATGAAATAGCAACAGCTAAATAATCACCAGTTACAATAGAAAATTCATGAGTTACACTTTCTATTAAATTAGTATTAATATTTAATAATAAATTGTTGTCAACAATAAATTTTTTTGGATTAGCAGCAAAAGTGTTGATGTCAGCATATGTATTAATTAAATTAGAAAAATTACTTTGAATATTATTTAATGAAGTTACCATGTTAACACTAACAATATTAGTTCTAATGCCATCAGTGGTTTGCAATGAATTCGTAATTTCATTATTGTTATTGATAAAACAATATTCATCAGTCAAATTAAAAGTAAAATTGTAAGTATTATAACTTACATTAGTATAATTTGGATCAACAGTCAAAGGTGCATCTGTTTTACTTACTAAATTTAAATTAACATTAGTAAAACCACAATTTGAATTAACAATTGTAGATTTTAAATTAACATTATTAAATTTAGATTCATCATTAATATTTATTAATGAATTTGCTAATGCTAATTGAGAAAAATTAACTACGTTAATTTGTGTAGATAAATAACCATTAGTAGAAACAGTTTGTGAATTAGATAAAAGAAGTTCTAAATAAATTTCTAATTTACCAGAACTTGATGTTCTAAAACTTTTTGATGAAATTTGAAGAAAATCTACTGATGATGAAGTTAAACCACCATTTTCTTTTACAAATGCTAATAAATTAGTATCATTATTTAAAATGCTAAATGAATTTGAATAGGTGTTTAAAGCATTTAACTTTGATGCAAGAGTAGTAGTATCATATGATACACCATTATCAACAGTTAAACTAGTAATTTTAATTTTACTAAATGTTATTTGATTAGAAAAACCAACAATACCATCAGCACCAACAGGATTTTTACTTACATTATTATTGTTTAAAGTAACAACAAGATCAACAAAATAAACATCTGAGTAAAGTTCAATACCATCATTATATGAATAAATAGATGGTGATTGTTTAATTGAAACTGAAGCAATATTATTAGGATTTAAAGTAGTATTAGCAAATGCAGACTTTAAATTATCAGGGTTTTTACATCATTCAGTAAAAGCAGCTGTATCTGAAGAGTAAATATTAGATAAATATCCACTTAATGAGTTTAAAGTATATTGGTTGTCAGCTTGATTATAAACAATACTTAAATTAGTATCTAAGTTAGTTTTAGTAACTTGAGTACCGTCTTTTAAATCAAATATATAATCTAATTTTACTTTATTACCAAGAGATTGGAAGTTACTTGGTGAATATTGCACTTTTACAGATGTAAGATTGTTTGCATATTCTTGAGTAATAACATTATTTGCAACCAATTTTGAAATAATTGTACTACTAGGAGTTGTACCATCAATACAATTTGCAATATCAGTTAAGCTAGTAAAATTTGTTTTAGTAAAAGAATCTAATTCAGAATCGACAATATTATTATTAGAAATTGGTTCTGATGATTTGCTATTATTTTTTACAGCTAACACTGCGGCAGTTGGTACAGCAACACCAGCTGCAATCGCTAAAGCAAAAAATATACCAGTAAATGCTTTTTTATTCATATATACCCTCTTTTGTCATTTTATTAACTAATTAGTTTATCTATATATGTATATATTATAAATATAAAATGCAAACTAACATTATTAATTTTAT
>CASDOM010000021.1 GCA_949282435.1 uncultured Ureaplasma sp. | reverse complement strand
AAATAATGTCAATAATTTATTAAATAATTTACCAGATGGATCAACAATTACATCTGCAAAAATTATAAAAAAAGTTGATACTGAACTTCATTTTAATTTTACAGTTACTAGTGCTTATATCAATGGAGAATTAGTTTCTAATTATGAATTTACTGATGTAGTTATGGGTCCATTTATGAGTGCTACTACTGGTCTTCTTAATGGTACTAATATAACTGCTAATAAAATTGTAAATTCATATGCTCCATATGAATTGGTAGAAACATATAAAAACAAATTAAATGACTATATCGTCGACCAACAAGGCTCAATTTTTACCAATTTGCCTAATAAATTAACTTCAAACGATTTCACTATTGATAATATGGTTCCAATATCATCAACAAGTTTAAGTTTTAATGTAATATTAAATAAGCATTATCAATCGGGTATTCTTATTGAAAGTCCAAGAACATTTGCATTTGCTTTAAATGGATTAGCTAACAAAGATACAACACTTAATAACTCTAACCCTAATGCTGACAGTTCAATTTCATCTTATGCTCCATATGAATTAACAACAAATTCAAATAAATCAAAATTAGTTGATTATATTGTTAGAAATCAAACTTCAATCTTTTCATCATTACCTTCAACATTAAATTCATCTAATTTTAGTTTATATAACATTAATGTAGTTAATTCAACAAGTATTAGTTTGAATGTTGAATTAAACAAATATTATGGAGAAGGAACTCTTATTAATAGACCTAAAACTTTATCATTAACTATTAATGGATTAGCTAACAAAGATACAAAACTTAAAGCTTCTACACTTAATGTGGATAATTCACTTTCTTCATATTGTCCATATGAAACAATAATTGAAAGAAAGAGTGCGTTAATCAATTTTGTTTTAAATAACCAAAATACAATATTTGGTAATTTACCTACTAAATTAACAAGTGATAATATTGTTTTTGATGTAAGTAATGATACAATTACTGGATCAACATCATTACAAGTTAATTTAACATTAAAAAATGTATGTGTGAATGGTTCAAATAATATTTCTAAAAAATATACTATTAATATTAATGGATTTACAAATAGAGATACTAATTATGGATATTATGGTTATAACCCTGATGGCGGTATTAATGCTGTTAATTCTATCTATGTACCAAGAGTTGGTAGTAACACTGGCATTTATTATAATTGTTATAATAAAAGACTTCATGAATATTATTATTATGAATGAAAAATGGGTACACCATTTTTAGTAGATATTAAAAGATTAAAAGATAATATTGCTAATCGTTCTGCTTGTAACTTAATTGATGCATTATCCGCTGGTAATAAGTATTTTACTTCTCGTATTGATCCTCACAGATATGAATTCCAAGATTGCCATCTAGCAATTAATAATTTAATACGTCAAACATATTTTCAACGTGGTGGTAATGTTTATTGTTATTTTGCTCCTGAAATGTATTTTAAATTTGATCCCAATGCAGGTGATAATAGATCAAAAATAGTTTATCAACACAGTAGACATTTTTGAGAATTATGTTGTAATTTAAATGCTTATATAAGTAATGGTAAATTAATTATTGGAGATTATTTTGTTCAAATTTATTTCTGAATTAATTAAATTAACCCTTATTATTTAGTGAAAAAAGATTAACATAATTAGGTTAATCTTTTTTTATTCTCAAAACTTTGTATAATTTGTTTTTTATTAATATTATTTTCGATTATTCTTTAATTAAATTAAATGATATTTTTTGTTGTTTATTAATTTTAAATAACATTGATGAAGTTACTATATTGTAATCAATAAATTTATTGCTAAACTTAATTATTGTTGATTTCTCAGGTGCAATATATGATTTTTAAAAGCACTAATTTTGCTAATATAAATGTTTTATTGTTAATATATATTAATTAATTTCATTTAATTTCAACATGTAAACATTCAAAATTAAATAAAATGAAATCACTAAGTGTAATGATCATTTCTTTAACATAATTATCTTAAATATTATTTATTCATTCTTTATGATTTATATATATAAAATTTATATTAATAAAAAAATATTTTAATTGTTTACGACATTATCATTATTTTTTAATTTTTGATTTGCATTAATAATAAATGTTAATAGTGCAATTCAACCTAAAATAACAATTGCTAATATTCCTCATAATGTTTTGTCATTATTTAATTTTTCATCTTGTCAATTCGTAGTCATAATTTTTATTGCACATACTAAATTTAATACTAATAATGATATTAATAAAGGAATAACTATATATAAAAATAATAATGATATAACAGACAAAATTAATAAAACAACATCAACTATAGAAAGACATATAATTATTATGGTCATTATTTTTAATGTTTTAACGTTATTTGATAAGTTCATAGTGCACCATTTATCTATAACCATATTATATAGTAATTAATAAATACAAATATATTAATTATATAGTTTTATAATTAAAAATGTATTATATATTTTTATAATGTTTTAAGGAGATTGTTATAATGAAAAAGTGATCTAAATTCTCCATTATAACTTATAGTTCTATTGCATTATTAAATATTGTATATTTTGCTTCAACATTACCTATAATTATTAAAACTAATAATTCAGTTAATCAAAAAATATTAAGTAATGAAATTGTAAAAAATAATTTTGCATCAAATGGTAAATGAGCCAATCGTTTCTTTTTAAACCATGAAGATTTTGAAAATTATGACACTATCAATATCAATGCATTTGACGGTATTGGCATAAATCTTGAATATATTGAATTACCAAGCTCAATTACGATTTATTCTGCATATAATTTTTCAAATGTAATTAATTGGACAAATGTTAATGAAATTAGAGTTTATGAAACAAACACTAAAAATGTATTTATCAAAAATAATATTTTATTTGTAAATTATGATAATAAAATTTATGCATCTTCAATTGCAAATCGAATTAATCCATCAAATGAAATATTATTTTTCCCTTGTTATAAATCATCTAATCCAGATTATTCAACATTAAATTATGAATATTATATTGCTCATAATTTTTATAGTATTGATAATGCATCTAACTTTAAAAATATTAAAAAAATTGATTTTTACAAACCTGTTGATACTAATGTTCCTGACACTTATTATGCTATTAAATCATTAGGATCGTTCCCGGAATGTGACATTATAACCTCTAATTTAGTTTTATATAACGCTACAGATTGTTCAATAGAATCATTTAATTCTATTAGTGTTGAAAATATTGAATTAAGACTTGTTGAGGATGATGATTTTAATAATGTTATAGATTCAAATATATGTTTCTTTTCAGATATTGGTGGGCAAAAATTAAAATCGTTTAGTTATATTAATTTAACTAACAAATTAATGAATGTATATATTTATAATGCATTTATTGGTTTTAAAACCCTATCTAACACTTTTGATTTAAACTTAATATCAAAAACGGGTGATATGATTTTTTATAATATGAATATGCAATATAAATATCCAGATCAATTTTCTAACAATGTAGTTGTTAGAACTGATAAATATAATTCCCTTCCTACCGAAAATGATTGTATGGCTTTTGACAACATTAATATAAAATTATTTATTAATAAAATGAAAAATTTTAAAATTGCTTTTGAAAATGTTTGATCAAATTCATCATATTTTGATTCTTATTGTCAAAGTTTTTTTAGATTACCTATAAATGATCCCACAAACTATAATTTTATTACTAATTTAGATTCCAATGATAGTATTTATAATAATCTTGTTAACATTCAAATATCAAATGAAGATTTGATCAAACAAGTTAAATATGAAGAGTTTAATTTTAATCTTAAAAATAAATAATTGAAAATTAAATTACATATTTTGAATTTTCATAACTTATTACATGTTTTTTATTTGTATATAATGATTTAAAACCATACATTGACATTAATCTAAAAAAATTATTTAAATAAATAAATGTATTAAAAACCTGCAATTTAAAAATATTATTTTGTGTTTCAAAATTATATTTAATATCTTTCAAAATTATATTTAAATAATCATAATTATCATTTTTAAAAAATAATATTTTAAATTCATTATTTATATATTTATCAAGCAGAATAATATTGTTTTGATAATGCATTAATAAATTATTATATTTTCTTGAATAAAATACTTTTTGATGTTTAAAATTGATTTTTTTAACTTTATTTAACAACATATTTTTTTCATTTTTATCAATATTAAAATCAGTTAATTGTTTATATATTTTTTGAACTTTATTTGTTAAATTTTTCATAATAGAATTTTTATGTTCAATAATATAAAATAATGATTTTAATTCAAAAACAATATTTATTTTTTTAAAAATTAAATTTAAGTGTTTTTTAAGTTCAAAAAAATGAATATGATTATGATTAAGGTCATTTTGATATGTATAATAAACTAATTTTATAATTCTATTATTAAAATAATTTATTAGTTTATTAATAATATATTTATATATATATAATCCATAAATAGTTTTTGTATTATTATCAAAAGACATTAAAAATAATCAAAAACTAATAAGATTTTCTTTATCATATTTTTTCTTTAAGATTTTAGAGATTATTTTAAACAATATAAAATTATGTTTAAGATTAAAATTTTTATTTGAGTTAAAAAAATCACTTAATAATTTATAAAAAATATCATTATTCATATTACATATTATTATAGGCATCAATACCTAAAAGATTTAAAGAATTTCTTAATATATTTTTAACACTACTTACTAAACTTAATCTATTAAAGGTTAATTTTTTATCATTTGATATTATCATTACTGAACCATAATAACTGTGAAAAGCTTTAGCTAATTGTAAAATATAATTAACTAATCTATGTGGTTCATATTTTAATGTTGATGATCAAATTACATTTTGAAAATTATGTAACATACCAATTAGCTCACGTTCACGATCATCAATTAATAAACTAGAATCAATTAATTTTGAATCATATTTAAAATCATTTTTAGTTAATAAACTATTGCATCTTGCATGTGCATATTGAATATAATAAAAAGGATTATTATTATCTTTTTTAGTTGCAATATCGATGTCTAACTCTAAATGTGATGAAGGGGATGTTGAAATCATAAAATATCTAGTAATATCTTTTCCTAGTGTATCAACTAATTCTTTTAATGTTAAAGATTCTCCTGTTCTTTTTGACATTTTAAATTCTTTTCCATTTTTTAATAATTTAACCATTTGCATAGTTACAATGTCAAGCATATTTTCATATCCTAATATTTTTAATGCAATTTGCATTCTAGTTATATAACTATAATGATCTGAACCTCATACATCAATTAATTTATCAGGTTTAGGAGTACGATTTAATTTAATATTATGATAAATAATATCAGGTAAAAAATATGTTATATCATGATTAGATTTTATTAATACTCTATCTTTATCATCACCATATTTTGTTGTTGCTAATCATAATGCGCCATCTAATTCATATGTATCATTTTTTAGTAATTTCAAAACATTATCAATAGCTTCTTGCGTAGTATATTTTTTTTCACTATGATATATATCAATTTCAATTCCTAATGATTTTAAATCAGATTTAATAATTGATAATAACATATCACCAGAAAAATCACGAATTATGTTACATGCATTTGTGTCTTCAATAATAAATTTATCATTTATTTTTAGATTTATAAATTGATCATTAAATTTAATTTTTAGTGCTTTAGCAACCTCAATAATTTCACTCCCATGGTAACTATCTGTAGGAAGTTGTGCATCAATATTAAATAATTGTTTATATCTTATCAAAACAGATGATGCAAGTAAATTCATTTGATTACCTTTATCATTAACAATATATTCAGTTATTACATCAATCCCTATTTTTCTAAGTAATGTTGTCATTACATTTCCAAAAACTGCATTTTTAGCGTGTCCTACGTGTAAGTAACCAGTAGGATTTGCAGATACATATTCAACATCATAAACTTTATTTTGTTTTTCAAAAATTGGATATTCTTCACCATATTTATGAATATCATTAATTAATTTATTATTTATAACATCAGATAAATAAAAATTAATAAATCCAGAATTAGTAATGTCAATTTTTTTAAAATAATCAGGTTTAATATTATTAACAATATTTTTAGCAATATCTACTAATGAAAAATTTTTTCCAAAATCAGTTTTTTTAATCATCATAGCAACATTAGTGCTGAAATCACCATGTATAGAGTTCTTGGTTTTTTCAACAGTAAATTTAACTAATGGATATGATGATACTAATAATGCATTATTAATTATTTGTTCAATATCCTTAATCATAATTTAATACTTCCTTTTACTTTTTCCATTAAGCTTATATTCAATTTTTACAAGTGAATAAATAATATCAATAAACTTTTCTACACTAAATTTTAAATTACTACCATTATTATTATATTTAATATTTGATAAATATTTGTTTGATAATTCTTTTAGAGTTAAATGAGATATAAAATAAGTTGGTAATTTATTTTTATTGCGATAAATTAATATCGGAATTAATAATTGGGTGTGAAAAAAATCGTTAAATGTTTCAATGCCTAAATTATCAATAATTAAAAAATGTGATTTTTTAATTTCATTTAAATATTTATCATATGTTTTATTAGTGTTAAAAGTAGATTTAATATTTTCAATAAATTTATCAATATTAATAAAAGACAATGTTTTATTTGTTTTTTTAACCACTGAATTTGCAAACCCTGACATTATGTGTGTTTTTCCAACGCCTGTATTACCACATAAATACACACCATAATAATCATTTGTTTTTAGTTGATCCCTAAGAGTATTTAATAATTCAAGTCTAAATTTTCTTTCCCCATTACCATCTTCTAAATCTATGCATTTAAGATTAA
The DNA here is from genome assembly GCA_949282435.1 of uncultured Ureaplasma sp. Taxonomy (GTDB): domain Bacteria; phylum Bacillota_I; class Bacilli_A; order Mycoplasmatales; family Mycoplasmoidaceae; genus Ureaplasma. Next base: position 1,652 of record CASDOM010000021.1, on the reverse strand, counting down.
AATATATTTTTTCACCTTCAATACTATCAAATATTTTAATTAAATTTAAATGTTGATTATGTTCTTGTTTTGGACAACTAATATAACTTATTTCGATATTTCCATTTTTATTTCTATATATATTAATGTGCAACCCATTCGGATTGACACAAGAATTATTATTTGATTCTTGACATTTTAGATTTATTGAACAATATTCTTGAATATCACCTAAAAATTTTTTAATTTCATCATCAGTCATGTTGTTTTGTTTAACAACATCAATATTTTTATATTCTTCAATTTTTTTTAATAAATTATAATAGTTTTTATCCATAAATCATCCATTCTAAAATTCATATAATTCATTTGGAATATTATCATGATCATCACTGTAATATGACATATATGGTTTAATGTTAGAATTTACACATTGTATATATTTCACTGCAGAATTTAAAGTATTTATTGACAAATTATTAAGTGATTTAGCGATTGATAAAATATAATTTGGGTTTAATTTGCCACTATTATGAAATAATGAATAATCAATTAAGCAATTGATTATACAATCTGGTAATGTATATTTATTTCTCATTTTATTTAATGCGTTTTGCATTTCAATTGAAACATCTTCTTTAATTAAAGTTAATAAATAATTTTCACAATCAATATTTTTATAATCAGTTAATACATCATTAAAATTATTTAAATTAGATTTATAAGTAAAAATTTCAAATTTTCGGTTAATTTTTGCTATTTTAGCTAAATCTGTATTATTGTAACTATTTATTATTTTTTTAATATTCATGATTAATGAATTTAATGAAATTGTATATTTATTATTTTCTAATATTACACTATTAATAATAAAAGAAACAATTTCATCAATACTAAAATGATATTGATCATAATAGTAATTTATTTTGGATTTAATTTCATCATTAATTTGAATATTATATTGAGTTTTATGTAATATTAATTGATAAATTTGTTCATAATTAAGCTTATTATCAATATTATCATTTAATTCATATAAAAAACTTGTGTTTTTAGATATATTTTGATAATTAGATTTAATTAATATTGAATTAAATTTATATTTTAATTTAGTATATTCTTCATTAGTTAATTTACTTTTAAGTATTTTATAAAAATCATGGTTTTGAACAAATTCACCATATTCTAATGGTTTTTGAAGAATATGAACAACACATAAATTTGTTGGATCAGAATGATTTATATAAGTTTTTATTAATCCTATTGATTCTAATTTATGGATGTTATAAACAAAATTATTCGAATTTAAATTTAATTTATTCATTAATGATACATAATCATTGTTGAATACACCTGATTTTATTTTGAAATTGTATTCATTTAAAAACAACAAATATAAATTTATTGAATCGATACCAATTATGGGTAAATATAGTTCAAATAATGAACTATAATTAATAGGTTCACATTCAAAATATATATCAAACTTATTGATATTAATTATATTTAATGAATTCATATTACCCTCTGTTTTTTAAGTATCCATTAATAAATATATATAAAAAAAATATAAAATTATTGAAAATTTTCTGTACTAAAAATTATCCACATTTTGAATAAAAAATAAAATATTTTTAAAATATATATCAAATATCAATTTTGTAATTAATTAA
>CASDOM010000020.1 GCA_949282435.1 uncultured Ureaplasma sp. | reverse complement strand
CATAAATAATAAAGAGAGATCTATATTTAGATCTCTTTTTTATTGTTTATTTAATAATTTTCTATGCTTATTTTATATAATAAATTATATTGAATATATATATATATATATATTAGTAAATATATTAATATATTTGTATGAAAAAAACAACAAAATTTTGATTAACAATAGGAATTATTTCGTTAGTTACACCAACAATTGTAGCTGGCGGATATTTTTCATTATTAAAAATTAGAGATAATGTTACTGAAGATTATTCTAATTTAATAGATGATGTAATTAATAATAATTCAAACAATATTAATATTAATAATTCATTTATAAAAGGTGCTGATGTTTCATCATATGCATATATAATTGAAAATTTTTTATTTGAACGTAATATTAAAAAAAGTGAAAATGAATATTATACATATAAAGATATTCAAGATGAAAACAATAAAATATGAGATGATAGTGTTAATGATAATGTTTCTTTATATCAATATATTAACAATAATTTATTTTCATATATTGATTCTAATAGTAATCGTGTGTATGCTAATATGTTTGAAATATTACACAACAAAGGTATTAATTCATTAAGATTAAGATTGTGAGTTGATCCATATGATGAAAATGGAAATTTATATGGTGGTGGTCATAATGATCTTGAGACAACAATATTTATTATTAATGAAGCTAAAAAATATGGTTTTAATGATTTTTTGTTAAGCATGCATTATTCTGATTTTTGAGCCGATCCTGGTAGACAATATATACCTAAATCATGAATGAATTTAAGTGAAGAAGAATTAATTCAAAAAGGTTATGATTATACATATGCAACATTAAATGAAATATATGAAAGAACTGGAATAATCATTAATAGAATTCAATATGGTAATGAAATTACATATGGTATGTTATGACCAAATGGTACTTATCGACCTCAAAATTATTATTTTAGTAATAAATTTATTTTATCTGCAATTAAAGCTACAGAATTATTTGAATCTGAACATAATGTACATATTGATAAAGCAATACATTTTAGCAATATGAGTCCTTTAAGAATTACTAAACTTATTAATCATTACGAGCAATCTATTAAATATGTAGATACAATTTATATTTCATCATATGTTGTATATCATCATACATTTAATAAGCTTTATAATGTATTAAAAGTTTTGAAAGATAATTGTCCTAATAAAAAAATTATTATTGGTGAGGTAGCGGTTCCATATACATCACAAGATTATGGTTATATAAATGATGCATCAAGTGGTGTAGTAAATGAAAACAAACCAGATTATTTTGAATATTCTCCTGAAATTCAATCATTAATTACTTATCAATATATGCAATTAATGTCTAAATTATTTCCTAATATTGAAACTGGAATGTATTGATGAGAAGTTGGGTATTTATACACTGGAAGAGCAGCTTGATCTACTAAAGCAGGATTAGATTATTTATCAAGTATGGATATGCGTAATAGAGAATTTGAAGATGTTAATAATTGATCAACATTAACATGTTTTGATCGTAACGGTATTGCATTACCAGTTATGGATGTTATTAATAATTTTTCAAGGACAATTGATAATACTTACAACATTTTTAATCCCAATGATATTGTTGATATTTATGATAATGAATCAAGTCCTAAAAATGTATTTTATAAAGAAATAAATTTTGCATATCCAAAAAATGCAACTAAATATAATCTTGCTAATATTTGTTATGATAAAAACAACCAAAATGCGTCAAATAAAATTTATGATTGTGAAATACATTTAAACAAATATGATTATCAAGATTATTTAAATATGTATACTTTTGACCAAATTTTAGAAAATATTGTAATATTAGAATTACAAAATGAATTTGATTCAATAATGTATGATCAAGTTGTTTTTGATAATTTTAAATATGATAATTATTCATCAACTGGTGAAATTACTATAAGTGCCAAACCAAATTCATTTTATTATTATGGTAGTATAACTTTTAAATTTAAATTGCATGATAGTTATTATGCAAACACTATTGATTTATCTAATCAAGTGATTAATATCAATAGAAATTCAAACACATGATACCATGACATAATTAATGTTTTAAAATCACAACCTGACTATGCATTTGGTAAACAAATTTATGATTACTTAAATGTATCAGGTGGAGCTACAGATAATAATGATATTTGATTATATGATTCTGATAAACAAGTTAATAGAAATCCAGAATTCTTTTTACTTTATAACGATCAAATTAGATTGTATGATGGTACAGTTGATGTAAATATTTTAAATAGTAATAAATATTGATTAAATAACTTTAGTGAATTAAACAATCAAAACATCAATACAATTTATTTTGGAATTAGAAAAGCTATTAATAGTATTGATTATACATATAATACTCCTTCTACATTTCAACAAGTTGGTAAAGAATCTTGACAAAAAGTAGATTTATTAATTTATAAATTATCTATTAATATTGTTGATTAATTTTTATAAAACTAGTCTTGAATATATAATATTATTTATTTGTGCAATTTCTTCGGCACCACCATGATCATGTGAATGAATAGATAATAATATTATAGATAATAATATTCCTAAACCTAAAAATGTAATTATTAGTATTCATTCTTTAATTTGAGCATTTCTATAATGAATAAATTCAGGAATTATTTCCATAATTGTCATTATAGTCATTAAGCAACCCGAAATACTATAAAGTAAAGGCATTAATCATCATGCTGTATTAAATATACTAGATAGATATCCACCTACAAATGCAAATGGAATAATAACAACAGACATTAAAATAGTATATCCAAAAGCTTTTATTCTATTGTTTTTATGAATATCTAATTGAATGAAATATATGATAATTGATGTTGGTATTAAATGTACAATGAAAATAATTATCATACCCCAATTTTCAAAATTTAAAATTAAATTATTTTGAGTATTAGACATTAAACCTAATGTAATTCCATCAACACTACGATGTAAAAACAATAATATAACTGGCAATCATTTTATTTTATTGTTATCAATATCTTTTGCATTAAAAATAGCATCACTATGTCCATGAATAGAATGATCTTCGTGTAAATCATGTTTGTTTTTAGATAGTAGTCATTTTGCTAATAATATTAATCCAATAGAAATTATACTTCCTCCACCAACAACACCAATAATTTGTAATATTGATAATATATTAGTTGGATTTGTTTCAAAATGTTCTTTTGAATGAGTGATTGCTTCTCCTAAAAACCCCACAGTCCCTAAAATTAAAATTAATCCACACGTAAATGATGATAAATATATTTGAAATTTTTTATTAATTTTAATTTTAAACAAACTAATTATAAGAACACAAAAACCAGGAATTAATATTGACATCCCTAATAAAATTATTATGTTAACAAAAATGTTTAAATAAGAATTATTTAAACTTATTTCAGAAAATAAATTAATATCCATTAATCATCCTTAACTTCTTCTAATGCAGTATATTCAACATTAATTTTGCTAATTCTATTAAAGATTTCAATTTCAACTGTTGCAATTCCTTTAGAATCATTTAATTCAGTTATATATCCAACTTCACCAACCATATTTCCAGCTTTAATTTTAATTTTTGTTCCTATTGGATATGGGCTTACATATTGTATAGTTTCTAAAACAATACTATTATCTTTTTTGTATACATCACTAATTTTTTTACCCTTTTCATTTTCTTGGTTAATAATAGATTCTTTATTTGTGTAATTTAAGATATTTTCTATTTCTTCACTTGACACTGGAATTGGTTTAGCATTTTTTCCACTTGATCCAACAATACCAGTCACAAGTTGAGTGTTACGAATAATAAATCATAAATCATCATCTAATTTCATTTTGATGAAGATATATCCATTAAATTTATTTTTTTCTTCAGTTTTAATTTTTTGATAATATGTTGAACCATTTTTTTCGATAGTTCTTCACTCAACGTTTTTTAATTTTTTTCCAACACTACTTGGAGCATTATTAACATTGTATTCATCAACACTAATAATTTTTTCTTTAATAATCTTAATGTCTTCCACACGATCATTATAACCATAGGAAGCAATTTTACTTTTTAAATTTTTAACAACATAATCTTCATTACCACTTACAGCAGTAATAATATATCATTGCGGGATGTCTAATAAATTTTTAATTTGGTCAATTTTACTCATAATATTTGTTCCTTTTATAATGAAAATAATCTATCTATACCTAAAAATACAACTGCTAATACTAATACTATTACAATTACAATAACAAAGCTTAGTCACACACTTTTCTTAGTTGCTCATGTAATTCTAGAAAATTCTTTTCCCATACCTAGCGATCATCGTTTAATTTTGTAATCACCAGTTTCTCATTTATTTTTATATTTCTTTTTTAAATCTTTTAATTTAATTTCTAAATCTTTAATTACTTTTTTTCGTTCAGTTTTTATTTTTTGATATTTATCTTTAAATTCTTTGTAATTATTGAATTCATTTCTTTTTTGTGTCTTGAATTCATTATTAAGTTCTTTTGTTTTAATTTTTACTAATTTAATCTTTTTTTCTAATATGATTATTTCTCTTCTATCATTACTTTTTTCTTCATATTCTTGTCGTAATTTTAAACTTTCATAATCATCATTAGGATTAATGTTAATATCATTATCATTTATTTTATTCTTAATATTTTTTTCAAATAAAATTCTTTTGCGTTTAATTTTATCTTTCATTATCTAGTCTCCTTATGAAGAGTTTTAATATTACAATTTGGACAGTATTTATTTAACTCTAATCGTAATGAAGAATTAGGATTCTTAGTTGTATGATAATTGCGACTAAAACACACTGAACATACTAAAGTAATTTTTCTAGCCATATTAAATTAATAACTCCTTAATTAAAATAAAATTACTAAAATTTGACATTTTCTTCTTATATCTAATTTTAATTAATAAATCATTTATAAATGGTAATATTATAAAACAACTTAACATTACAATAAAACAAATAGCTCCCATATATGCTTTTATTTCATATGTTCCAGTTAAAAACAAACCTCAATTAATTTTTTCTAATGGGTGTAAAATTGCATTTACACTAAAATAATAAAAGAATTGATAACCAAATGCTAAATAACAACCTAATATTGCAATTGGAGCTACAATCATAAAACCAGGCATTTTTAAAATATAAATCCGTTTTTTAAATCTATTAATAAATCCGCTTAATATAATAGTTCCATATATTGCAAACATAAATAAAGTTGGAAAATTAGACATTCCATCTATAAATGCATCAGTGTTTAAAATTGATGAAGGAATTAATAATACTGTTCATCAAAATCCATAAATAAATAATGAATATATAAATCCTGGTTTTAATGAATCTATATCCATTTTATAAAATCATCAGTACCCATATAAAACTCTATATTTAATAGCATATGCATTTGCTCTTAGTGCAACAAGTATAAGTGAATTTAATACTCCTAAAACACAAATTAAAATAAATACACTAATAATGATTGTGCATATTCTAGATAATGTAGGATTATTTATAAATATTTTTTGAAATACTCCATACGCAGTACCTGAACTTACCATAATTTGTCCAGTAGTAATAAATAAATACATTAATATACATATTCCCATACCAATTACAATTGTTAATGGTACTTTTTTACGTGGGTTTTCCATTTCACCTTGTAAAGATGCAACACCTAAAAAAGAATCATATGCAAATAAAATTGCAGGAATTGATGCTAATATACCATTAATAGATATAGAACCAAAAGCATCTTTATTAGTATTGAATAAAGAAAGATCTGGATGCATTATTCCATATATGGTTCCAGCTACTCCAACTGTAGTTAATGGGATAAATTTTAATATTGTTGAAACTACTTGAAATCTTGTAGATCATTTTAAAGAAAAATAATTAAATGTTAAAAAAATGATTATTAAAATTAATCCAATTATCATAACAGCAGACATATGAATAGTAATATTTTGGTTATCCATAAAAATGTTAACAATTGATTCTGCACTAAAAATCCCTATTGCTAAATTTAATATTCCATAATAAAAAAATGAATTATTAAATGAAATAAATCTTCCAAATTTACTACCTAATAGTTTATGTGCACTACCACCAATACCAGCACCATTACGGTGGTTAAACCCAACTTCAGAAAAACTATATGCAGTAGCAATGGATATAATTGATGCTAATATTCATGATATTAATACTCCGATTGCATTATTGTTGTTATTTTGAAATACAGTACCGTTCTTAAAGAAAATACCTATACCAATAATTGAACCAATCAAAATACTAATTGCTGCAAATAATCCAACTTTTTTTGCTGTTTTAACATTAACTGACATGTTTCACCTATTTATTTGTATAAAAAAAAATGGATAAAATCCATTCATATAAATTTATTATATTATACATTTGATAAAAATTTATTTAAATCAATTTTTAAAATATTTTTTTTGATGTAATATAATACATTGTAAATTTTTTTAATATCAATATTAATTATTCTTGAAATTTCATTTGGATTGTATCCATCAATATATAATTTAAATATTTGTTTTTTATAATTTTCATTTAATTTACTTTGCATTTTAGATATGTAATCATCATAAAATAATTTATATTGATCAAATTCATACACATTATTATAATTAAAGTCAAACTGTGTTGATTCATCATATGCATAGTGTAATATTTTATTTTTATTATTATTTTGTTTGCGACTTAATAATAAAATTTCTTGTAATGTTAATTTCTTTAAAATGGTTTCTAAATTAAATTTTTTAAAATAATTAACATCAAAATTTTTTAATTTTTTAATTATATTGATTATATTAGACTCAAAATTAGTTTCCAATATAGATAATCTTTTAAAATTATTGTTAATTATGTATTGAGCATAATTGTGTATAATGTAATGATATTTGTAATATATTTGTTCAATTAATATATTATTAGGATTTTGAAATAATTCATATAATATTTGTTCCTTCATAAATTTATCACCTCTTGTATTAACCATAAAATAAATTTATGAAATTGAATTTTTATTTTTTTATATTTTTATTACAAATATTAATTAAATGATTTAATATGATACCAGTGGCAACAGAAACATTTAAGGATTGAACATGTCCAAACATTGGAATGTGAATTTGCATATCTGAATTTTTAATAATTAATGGGCTTATTCCTTTATTTTCATTTCCAACAATAATTGCTACTTTGTTAGGGTATTGTTCTATATTATATGCAACACTATTGTTAGATAATGTTGTAGCATATACTCAGAATCCAAATTTTTTTAAATTATTAATTACATTATTTAAATTATCAGAATTATATAAATTTAAATAATTAGTTGCCCCAACACTTATTGTGTTTACAATGTCATTGATTTGCGCTTGATTATTTTTTTTATAAAAAATTGCATCAATATTAAATGCATCACATGTTCTAAGTATAGAACCAAAATTACGTGTATCTTCTATCTCATCAATTATAAGCACGATACTTTGTGATTTTGTTTCTAACAAATTATACATTTCTTTTAATGAGATATTTTTTTTATCCACGGTATATGCAATAAATTGGTGTTTAACATCATTATTTTTATTAAATCATGATTCATCTACTCAATTAATCTTTATATTTAATAAATTTAATGATTTAATAAATTCATGATTTTTTTTGATAGTGTAAATTTCAATTATTTTTAAATTGTTATTTATTGCATCTAATAATGATTTTTTACCATAATTGTACATTGTTATTATAATAAACCTTTTTTAACCAATATTGTTCTTAATTCATCAGCTTTTAAGTAATCTTTATTTAAAACTAAATTATTTCATTCATGAATTAACTGAATGTTATCAAGAGAATGAATATTATCAAACTCAATTCCTAATAATTTTAAGGAATTAATTAATTGTGTTAATTTTTGGACTAATGAATCCAAATTTTTATTTTTAATTAATAAATTAATTTCTTTATTTAATTTATATAAATGACTAATTGCATTATTAATATTTAAATTATTTTCTAATTCATTAATAATGATATTTAACACTTCATTATTAGAATTGTGAATTTGAACATTATTAATTATTAATAATGTTTTAGCAATATTAATAGTTTTTTCAAATTTACTAATTTCAATTTCCATTTGATGCATAATTTCATCAGAATAATTTAATGGATTAGAATAATTAGATTGATAAAAAAATCATCTTAAAGCTTGATATCTATATTTATTTAATATATCTTTAACTAATATAAAATTATTTAAAGATTTTGACATTTTTTTATTATCAATATTAATCATTCCAATGTGCATTCATACTTTTGCTAAACTACAATTATGAATTGCTATATTTTGAGCATTTTCATTTTCATGATGAGGAAATTTTAAATCCATACCACCACCATGTATAGTAACTTGTTTTCCAATTAATTTATTAATTAAAAATGAACATTCACTATGTCATCCTGGTCTACCTAAAGATCATTCAGTATTTCATTTTAATCCAATATTTGTTTTTTTTCATAATACAAAATCATTTTGATTTTTTTTATTATTATCAATATCAACTCTTGCACCATGTAATAATTCATCAATGTTTCTTTTAGAAATTTCGCCATATTGAGGAATTCTTTTAGTATCAAAATAAACATTACCATCAACAATATATGCACCATTTGATTCAATAATGGTATTGATGTATTCAATAACACCATCAATATTATCACTAACTTTTGGATTAATCATTTCTAATGTATTTAATTGTTTTTTGATTAATAAATATTGTTCAGTATAATAATTACTTAATTGTAATTCATCCATATTTTGTTTTGCTGCCTCATTAATGATTTTGTCATCAATATCAGTAATATTTAAAACATATTTGACATTTTTTTTAAGATATTTTAATAATCTATATAAAACATCAAACACAATTAATGGTCTTGCATTCCCAATATGGATATGATTATATACAGTTGGACCACAATTATATATACTTATATCATTTTCATCTATTGAAACATATTTATTTGTTCTTGAATCATATAATTTAATCATAATTACTAATATTATATTAAATAATCTACTTATATTTATTTTTCATAATTAATTTATTACAATATATATATATATATATATAATCAGTAAAGGTATTAATAATTATGAAAAAGATCAAATCGTTGAAATATTTATTAAGCATTGCTACATTAAGTGCACTTATTACAATTCCAACTGCTGTTACTTTAACAAATTGTGCAAATAACGATAAAACTGATGATTCTAACAATGACAATGGAAATGATAGTTCTTCATCTAACACATATAATATAACTTTTAAAGACAATTTAAACATCACCATTGATGGTGTATTACAAATATCAATAAATTTAAATGAAGACCAAATCAAGTCATATGTTATTGACTATAAAGATAGCATTTTTAATAATGTAAACAGTTTACCTGAGGATTTTGATTGAATAAATAATTTAATAATTAATGACATTCAAGGTAATTATGAAACCGGTTCAGTTCAATTTAGATTAACTTTAAAAATACCTAGTCCATCAGATTCTTCAATTGTGAGTGAAATTAGTAATACTGTTATTTTTAATGGTTTTAGAAAAAAGACTACATATTTAAAACTATCTTTAATAAATGCTGATAGTTCAATTTCTTCATATTCTCCATATCAATTTACTGATGGAAATTTTCAAAATGATTATTTAAAACCATTTATAAAAGACCATCAACATGAAATATTTGAATATTTGCCTTCTTATAATATAGTTACATCTAATATTACAATTACAAGTCTTACTATAATTGATTCAACATCAATATCTGTTGG
>CASDOM010000019.1 GCA_949282435.1 uncultured Ureaplasma sp. | reverse complement strand
TCTCCACTTCCGCCATTTTAATTTTTAACCCTTTATTAAAAGGGTTTTTTTATTATAATATAATTTAAATATATGAAAAATAAGTACAGATTTTATTTATTTATAATAATTTTATTTATTAGTTTATTGTTAATAATAACTGACATTTTACTTGGTATATTATTAAAATCATCTATACCATGCATTATTGTTTCAATGATCACTTTATATATTATTAATGGTTTAATTGCATTATGAATTGTTACTTCAAAAAATAGAACTTCACTAACTAAAACAACATGAATGTTGGCATTTTTTATTTTTCCTTTTATTTCATTAATAATTTATTTTATATGAGGTATATCACCATATGAAAATAAAACTATAAATGATTATAAAGAAACCTACAAAGGATATTTATCTCAATATCCAGATGATGTATATATTAATAATAGTCATGTTTATAATCGTATAGCTCAATTTGGTTTAAGTGCACGTGATGCTAAAAATACTTCTTTTAATAAAATTGAAATGATAAAAACCCAAAAAGAATTTGGTATTAAATGTATTGAAGCAATTAAAAGTGCAACAAAATCAATTTTATTATCATATTACATAATTGATAATGGTGAATTTTATAAAGAATTAGCAAAAGAATTATGTAAAAAAGCTGATGAAGGAATAAAAATATTTTTAATGTTTGATAGATATGGTTGTACTAGCAAATTTACAACTAATATGTTATTTAATCTATTAAAGCACGACAATATACAAATTGCAAAATTTGAGTCTGATAAAGATATCAAGTGAAGAAGTACTAATAATTTTCGTAGTCATAAAAAAATATTGATTATTGATGGTTATAACGCAATTTATGGTGGTACAAACATTTCTGATGAATATTTGTGTATTAGAAAAAAATATCCAAATTGAATGGATTTAAATTTTAATATATACGGTAATATTGTAAAAACAATGACTGTTGATTTTTGTATGGATTGAGATAATAATGGTAAATTACCATACATAATACAATTATCTGATTATATAAATTGCAATAAATTTTTAAAATTATTTTTATTTTTTAAATCATATTTATTTTTACATAACATTACTCATAAACAATTATTAAAAATTAATAAAAAAAGAATGATAACAAAAACATTATTAAAAGATCTACAAGATAATGATTTATTAATTAAAAATAATCACATTGAAACATCTAATATTTCCAATGCAGTATATATTCCAACAGGTCCAAGATTTAATAATAATATCTTATCCGATATTTTGAATGTTGCTTTTATGAATAGTTTAAAATCAATTAAAATAATATCACCATATTTACAATTAACTGAAAATTTAATTTCATCACTTATATGCGCAAAGCATTCTGGTATTAATGTAGAATTAATTGTTCCTGGAACTTGTGATGATAAATTCTTTTTATTAGATATGAATAGAATGCAATATATAGACCTTTTAAATGAAGGAATTAAAATTTATGAATATAGTGGTTTTATACATTCAAAATTAATTATTATTGATGATTCTATTGCATTAACTGGTACTTATAATTTAGACTATAGATCATTAAAAACAAATTATGAAAGTATATTAATGATTGAAGGAAAAGAAATTATTAATGAATTAAATAACTGCTATACTGATTGTATAAATCATTCATATCACATAAATATAAACAATTATAAAACTACCTTAAAAGAAGCTTTTATTCAAACATGTTTGCATATTATTAAACCATTATTATAAATTTCTAAATTGAATGTATAATTATAAATATATGAAATTAAGACGATCATTACTTTTATTAGCAACCGGTGTGTGTGTGTGTGTAGGGCTTGAATGTTATGCTATTACATCATGTAATAAAACAAATTCAAATTTTCATTTAGATTATGAATTAAAAAATCAATTTAATGATTGATATAATAGTTTAACTAATAGTCCATGGAATAAAGATGATAATAATAATTTTATAAATTATTATTGTAATTCAGAACAACAAGCTATAGGTTTATATTCTTGAAATGGTGGTACATTTTGAAATGAACCATTGCACCAACAAAAAATACCTCAAAATGTTACTTTAACATTAAGAAATTTAGATAAAAATACCCCACATGAAATTAGGGGAGATGATTATAAATTAGTTGATTCAGCGTTGAATAAAGCAATTTATCCACGCGATGATGTTTTATATCATGGTGTTGAATATCAAGAAATAGAATATTGAGACCAATTAAAAAATTTAATTACACAGAATTCAGATGGAAGTTATGATTATACAAAATGTATAGGTCAAACAATTATTTCATATGGTTGAATATCAACTTCATTAGATAAAGATTATGCTCTTGGTTTTGCTGAAAATTGAAGACCTAGTTATAATGATGAATGACCATCTCAAATTATTGAAAATAATCCATTAAAAGAACGGGTAATGTTTGAAATCCATATCAAAAAAAATTATAATGGGGCAGCATATCTTGCAAATTTTGATTTTGCTGATTTTGGAGATGGATCAACTGAAAACCAAGTAATGATAAAAAGAAATTGTAAATTTAAAATAAATAAAATTTATAAAGAAAATAATACAAATATATTTGTTGTTGATTTAATTGAATAAGTATTAAAAATATAATTATTAATTTTATGGATATTAATTTATTTAACTAATATCCATTACTTTATTTAATTCATTATATATATCATCATCAGTAAAATAAAGATATCTTGCAGTTGTATTTATATTTGTATGACCTAATGTTTTTCTAACAACTTCAATATTAGTATTATTTTTCAAAAGATTAGTAGCAAATGATCTTCTTAATCCATGTGGAGAAATTTTTTTATTAAAATATTTTATACTTACATTTTTAATAATTAAATATATTTGTTTTGTAGTTAATAATTTATTTTTATTATTAATTGCAATTCTATTTGCTCTTCATTGTTTTAACAATATATTTAAATAATTAGTAATAAAAATAACTCTAACTTTATTACCTTTTCCTTTAATTTTTAATCTATTATCATCATATATTTTATTTTTGTTAAAGTCTAATAATTCACTAACTCTAATACCAGTTAAAAAAATAAAAGAAAAAATTAATCAATTACGTTTTTCATATTTTGTAGTCAAAATTATATTTTTTCTTACATTATTATATTCATCTAAAGTTATTATACTTTTATTACTATGTTGAATTTTTGGTAATTTAATATCTTTACATTGATTTAGTAATTTTCACCTTTTTTCAAATTTAAAAATAGATAAAATAGCTGAATAAACTAAATGAACACTATTTGGTTGATGATGTTTAGAATAATTTTTTATATATTTAACAAATATAGTTTTATTAGGTTTTTTATTATTCAAATATAACTCTCATAATTTATATTGTTTTAAATATATTTTGATTGTATTTTTAGATAAATTTTTATTTTTTAAATAATTTGAATATTTCATTTTAATTTATTTCCTTTTTTTAATTTTTATATATTTACAAGAAATAAATTATAAATGGTTAATATTATCAAAAAATACCAATTTTAATAATTGATATTTTATATATTAAATAATCATTAAATAATAATATTAATTATTATTAATGGTAAATATCATATTTAAAAATGGTGAAGGAATTGTTGTATATTCATTATAACTATCATTCATAGTTTGACCAACAATATTATTTTCACAATATTCTTTATATGAGTTAGTAATTGGAGTTTGTTCATTAATAATTCAATTTGAAAAAGATTCACATTGAGCTGATATAGTCGAATTAGATGTAGGTATAACAATTAACGAACTAAAAATAATATTATTTCTTTTCATAAGTTTATATGAAATATTGATGTTAGAAATTGTATGAACTTGGTTCATTTTAAATTGAGAACTAATATTAGAATCAGTATTTAATAAATATTGTAAAACATTATATTTAGAAAAAATTAAATTATAAGTGCCATCATTATTTAAATTAATATCAATTAAATTTCTGACAACAAAATCTCTATACTCTAAATTTGGATTATTGTCATCAATTTTAAAATTTGGATAATTTATAATAGGATCAGTAAAATTAATACAAATATCATCATAATTAATGTTCAAATTATCACTACTTACTGATGACAATGTAGTGTTAGCAGACGTATATAAATTATTTCAATTCATTCAATTTTGAATATCATTTTTTATACAATCTAATTTTTGTTGTTCACTTAAACTATTTCATTTTTGTTCTAACAATTGATTTGCTTCTTCAATGCTATTTACATTAAGAGAATCAGTAGGGTTTAAAGAATTATCAAAATTATATTCAGTAGGTGTAATATCATTTTTTGTTAATGGTTGAATAATTCCATTTTTATCAACAACAACTCCTGATGATGAACTACCACTATTTTTATCACTATTATTACAGCTAGTTATTGCAATTGATGTTGGAACAATTGCTAATGCACTTAATGCTCCAATACCTAATAAATATTTTAATGATTTGATCTTTTTCATATAATATGCTCCTTAAATTTATTTATTTCAAAATTCATCATTAATAATTTTGATATTTAATTCTTTTGCTTTTTCTAATTTACTACCAGAATTTTCTCCACACAATAAATAATCTACTTTTTTTGATATTGAATTAACAACCTTAGCATTATATGCATTTTCTAATATATTTTTAATTTCATCTCTTGAAATACTAAAAGTTCCAGTTATTACAAATGTTTTATTAAGATAACTTTCATTAATAGAAAATTGATTTACATCAATATTATTAATATAATCCATATTAATGTTGTATGACTTTAACTTATTAATTAAATTAATGTTTTGTTCATCATTAAAATAATTAACGATTTCATTGGCTAATGTTTCACCAACATCTTCTATATTAATTAACTGTTCATATGAAGCATTTATTAATGAATCCATTGTTAAAAAATTTTTAGCAATTTTTTTTGCAGTAGTTTTGCCTAAATGTCTAATATTCAATCCACATAATAAATGTTCTAAGGATTGTTTTTTACTATCATTAATTGCATTAATTAAATTATTAAAAGATTTATCCTTTATTAATAAATCAAATTTAATGATTTCATGATATTTTGATTCTAATTCATACAAATCATCAATATTACTAATCAATTTGTTTTCATATAATTTTTTAATAATTTTATAGCTCAATCCAATAATGTTCATGCATTCACGACTGCAATAATAATCAATTTGTTTAATAATTTGCTCATCACATTTTTTATTAATACATCTTTGATCCACTTCATTATTCAAATTAACTAATAATGATTTACAACATGGACAATATTTACTTGGTTCAAATATTTTACAAAGTTCAGTTCTTCTATTTAAATCAACAAAATCTAAATATGGTATTACATCACCAGATTTATAAATATATACTCAATCATTAATTCTTATATCTTTTTCGCTAATATATTGTGCGTTATTTAAAGTAACATTGGAAATAATACTTCCATCCAATTTTATTGGTTTAAGTTTGGCAACATAAGTTATTTTGCCAGATTTTCCAACATCAGCATTTATATCTAAAACTTGAGTTATACCAATTTCTGCAGGAAACTTATATGCAATTGCTCATTTAGGAAATTTAGATGTATAGCCAACTTCATTGTAATAATCATAATCATTTAATTTGATGACTACTCCATCAATTTGATATGGAAATAATTCTCTATCATTAGTAAATTTATCGATTAAATTAATTACCTCATTTATATCATTTGCTTTATATATATATTCTGAAACACAAAAATGATTATTCTTTAATCACTCTATTGATTCATAATGAGTTTTAATTTCCATTGATTGATAATTTGGTAAATAATAAAATAATGCATTTAATTTTCTTTGAGATGCAATCTTAGAATCTAAATTACGTAATGATCCTGCAGCTGCATTACGAGGATTAGCAAATAATTTTAAACCATCTTTTAAATTATTTTGATTCAATAATTCAAAATCAGATTTATTCATATACACTTCACCACGTATTTCAATAATCTTATCTTGATATTTTGAATCAATAAAATAAGGAATTGATTTAATAGTTAAGACGTTTGAACTAACATCCTCACCAAATTTGCCATCTCCACGAGTAACAGCTCTTTTAAAACGTCCATTTTCATATATTAAAGATATACTTAATCCATCTATTTTTGGTTCAACAATATATGAATAATTTTTATGTCCAATAATTTTATAAATATCATTATCAAATTTTAATAAATCATCAA
>CASDOM010000018.1 GCA_949282435.1 uncultured Ureaplasma sp. | reverse complement strand
ATATCTGAAGCTATCGCTAAAGTAATTGAGTTATTTGAACAAGGTATCGGTTCATTAAGTTCAATTATTAAAGAAGGTAATTCTGATATTTTAACAAACATTAAAAAGAGATTAAAAACTCATGAATAAACAAACAATAAGAGAAATTGTTATTGTTGAAGGTAAAAGCGATACTAATAAATTAAAAAAATTATTTAATTTAAGAACTTATGAAACTAATGGTTTAGATTTAAATGACAGCAAGTTAAATTTAATTAAAAAATTAAATGATAGTTTTGGAGTTATTTTATTTTTAGATCCTGATGGACCAGGTGAAAAAATTAGAAAACAAATCATTAACTATTTAAAGTGTGATGTCAAAAACTGTTTTATTAAAAAAGAAGATATTAAGTATGGATCAAAAAAAATTGGAATTGCTGAAGCAAACGATTCTGCAATCATATCTGCATTGAATAATGTAGCAATATTTAAATCAAATAATAATTCATTAACATTATTAGAGTGAAATGAATTATGTATTGATAATAAATATAAAAGACAAATAATTTGTGATGCCTTAAATATCAGCATGTGCAATAATAAACAATTATTTAAAAGACTTAATATGTTAAATTTAACAAAATTAGATATAGAAAACATTTTAAAATCTAATTTGATATACAAATAGATTTTATTAATATGTTAACTTAAATCAGAATTAAATAATTCATTAAACAAAAAAATCCTATTTTTGATCATACTACTTTAGCTGGTTTAGAATTAATTAAACAAGTTATAGAAATGAGAAATACAAATCCACATACAAAAATTCAAGATTTAGATTTTAAAAAAGTAAATAAGATAAATTTATATTATTGATTTTAAATAAGAAAAAAATAATTGAGTTTCTTCATCAATAATATTATGAGCACTGTTATAAAATGTTTTTAAAGAAACATGATGTTTATGAGCAAATTTGAATATATATTTATATGAAGTTGTTTTATCATATATTCCAGATAATATATATGTATTGGAAAGATTTTTATATTCATTTTTTAATAGATATTTTAAATTATCATATAAACTTATTTGAATAATTAAAGTATCAAAAAACATTAAATTATCAATATAATTTTTATATTTATTTTTAACAAAAAAATCATTTTTATCTTTAAAAAAATTATTGTATTGATAATAGTCTTTTTTTAATCTCCACAAAAAAGAATTTAAATTTGATTTATATGAAGAAATATCATATGTAAATGGATTAATATATGATTTTGATAATATTGGAGAAACTAATATTTTTTTATTGAAATTATATTTATTATTGTCTAACAAATTAATTATTGATGCACCAATACCAAACCCTACTATTATACAATTATTAGTATATTTATTGTTAATAAAATCAATGATTTCATCTTTAATAATATCGAATTTAATATTATCAGCATAATGATATAAATTTGTTCAATCAAAAATATTTATTTTATAGTGATTATTTAAATTATTATGAAATAAGTTGCTAATTTCATCTTTATTATTTGTATATTCGGGTACAACAATAATATTTACAGTTTTATTATTAGTATTCATATAAATATTATAATTTTTTACTTATTAATTTATTAAATAAAGATGAAAAAAGAATTAATTAATTTATTTATAATTAAAATATTAAGTATTATAATAATTTAAATATATGTTTAAAATTAACCAAAATAATTTAACATTTAGTTATAATTCAAAAATTATTAAACAAAAAGCCAAAAAAGAATATGAACAATGAAAGTGAATAGTTTTATTTGGATGTTTTTTATTTCAAATGTTTCCATATTGTGTTGCATTAAATTTATCTAATGTATTTACTGGGTCAGATTGAATTGCTTGAACTCAAGGTAATGCAACTATTATTGGTTTGTCTTTTACAATTGGTTCGATGGCTGCTGCTATTGTTGGACCATTTATTGCCAAAATATTTGGAAAACATATCAATATGAGATTAGTGTATGGGTTGGGTGTTACATTAGCAATGATTGGTTTTGCTTCTGTATCAATTAATGCAATGTTACCTGAAAATGTTAGAAGTTTAAGTGTTGTCACTGTAATACTATTTGTGTCTAATGCAATTTCTCAAATTGGTGTTATGATTTTTTCTGGATTGGGAATTAATAATTTAATTTCTAAATGATGACCACATGAAAAAAGAGGTTTTGCATTAGGTTTAGCTTTTACAGGTGGTGCAGTAGGAAATATATGAATGCAACAATTAGTTGGTGCATTATCAAAATTATTTGGAAATACATTATATATTGGTAAGGGTAATGTTTTAGATTATGGTTATGATGCTATTCATGGATATGCACAAAATCCTCTTTTTGTTAATCAATATGTAACTTATTTAATAATGGCATCAATTGGTTTAATATGTGGAATTATGATTGTTTTATTTGCTTGTAGAAAACCAATGCCATCTATTGATATTTTTAATGTTAATGAAACTAATATTGAATTTAAAAATAAAACTAATAATACAAATAAATTGGAAGCTTCACCATTAAATACATTTAAATATCCTATTTATTGAATTTTATTAATTGGCTATTTTTTAATTCAAATGGGAGCAATTCATAACTCTACTAAGGGTAATTTTGTTCAAAATGCATTAGCTAATAATTATGATATTGATTATTCTCAAGTAATGGCCATTGGTGGTACGTTATTTGGTGTTGCATGTTTAGTCGGTAATTTTTCTGGTGGTATATTAAATGATAAAATAGGACCAACAAAATCTATTTTTTTCGCTGGACTTATTCAAGGGTTAGCTGTTTTTTGTTTAATGTTATCTATTAAATCTCCATATCTATATTATTTATACTCAATTATGTCTGGTATTTCTATTTATATATTCACATCTACTCCATCATATATATGTGGTAAATTATATGGTAGTGGTCAATCAAACAATCATATGGCTATTCTAGGAATGTTTACTGCAGTGGGTTTTGCAGTTGTTAATTCAATTTGAGGATCTTTAACTGGTGAATTAAAAGTATCTAATTCACACACTTTATTTGGTTTAACTACTTATGGTAATTTATTTGTATTAGAAATATTTTCATTATTGTGTTTAGTAATTGGAAGTATTATTGTTTCTATTTGTTGTAGTTTAATTTTAAAAAAAGGAATAAAAGGTTTATTAGATTATTCACCAACAAAATATAGTTATATTATTTTTATCAAGTATAGTTTTTATATTTTTATTTCATGTTTATTAATAGATATATTAGGTTTTGATTTTAGAAATACTAATTTTTTTGCTAATAAAATTAAATCTAAAAAATCTAAAAATAAATTAATTCATTATTTTAAAAATGTAGAAAACGGTATTAAGCAATATTATCCTAATTTAAATGATGAACAAATAAAAGTTTTGACTTATATTGCAAGTTACAAACAAATTACTAAAACTCAATTAATTCAATATATTAAATGTGACTTACAAACAATTGACTCTTTATTAAAATTAAATTTAATTGATCAAAATATTTGTTTAAATATTGAAACTATATATTTTGTTCATAATCAAGACAGCCTTGATAAATTATTAAACAAATATTCAACAATTAAGAAAGAAATGTTACGTATTGATTCTCAATTAAAACGCATTACATTAAAAACTAATAAAAAAATTAGTAAAATTAATGGTTTAATATCAAAATTTAATAATCAACAAATTGATGGTAATAATAAACCAATAACTGCTTTATTAGCTGAAAACAAAATTAAAAAAATAGAAGCTAAAAAAACTTTATTATTTAGTAAGGTTCAAAATTCTGATGATTGAACTAAATATAAATGTGAATATAATTATTTAGAAAAATTATATTATTTAAATAGAACTAAAAATATTCTAGAAATTAAAAAAGAAGAAAAATTAGCTACATTAAATAAAAAATTAAATATTGCATATTATATTTCTAATTATAATAGTGTTAAAGAAATTGAAGGTCATGACTTATTAATTAATTATTATTTAAATAAAGTAGATCATTATAATGATTTAATTACTAAAAAAGTTATTCATAATTTAACTATTAAAAATGATAAATTAACTTTTAAATATGATAAATTTCAATCTAAAAAAGATAAAATATTAAGTTCATTAATATAAATATTTAATCCAATTTATATAATATTTTGTATAATAATATATTCAAATATTAAGGAGAAAATTTATGCATAATAAAAATGTAATCCAAAAAATATCAGAACATTATTTTTTAAATATAAAATTAGGTATTTACTATTTAGATTTAAGTAGACAATTAAATGATTTTGGAATGTTAAATTTAAGTAAATACATAAGAAATTTATCAGATGATAAATTAATTACTCATAAAAATATTATTTTTGATTATTTCTTATCAATTGGAGAACCAATTGATGGTAATGTTACTCCAGTAGAATTTAAAACATTTAAAACTCCATTTGAAATAATTAAAAATGTTTATGAAATTGAAAACCAAATAAGAGTTTCAATAAATGAAATTGCATTAGAAATAAGTAAAAATCATGATTATGAAACTTTAAACTTTTGACAATGATTTATTAAAGATGGCTTAAAAGATTTCAACGAAATTGAAGACATCTTAAAATTATTTGAATTATCTAAGGATTTATTGTTAATTGATCAAAAAGTAGGTGAATTTTCAAAATAATTAAACATTTTTATATTAAACAAAAATGATATCAGTTTTTATTCCCTTTATATCCTGTTAAAGTATTAAAATCAGTTTCTTTAATTTCATTATTAGGATTATTAATTGCATTATCTATTGTTTTAAATTTTATTTCAATTAAAATCCCAGCTATTGGTATAAGTATTTCATTTGGATGATTACCAACCATTTTAGTAGGATGGTTTTTTGGTCCTATTATAGGTTTATTTATAGGAGCATTAACTGACACATTATGTTTTTTAATTCAGGGTGGAGTTTGGTTTTGGCTATATGCTATTCAAGAACCATTAGTAGGTTTTTTAAGTGGATTAATATTTTTAATATACAAAATATGTTTAGATAAAAAAATTAAATTAAACAATATTATTATTGTTAATCAAATATTTATTTTTTGTTTCTTTTTTTTATGTATATTTTTTGTCTTTTATTATACTAATCCTAATAATCCAATTTTTATTAAATTAGTATCAAAAGGTGAATTAACATATGAGGTTAATACCATTTTTAGATATTTAATTTTAAGTTTTTTAATTTTATTTTTAATAATTCTTGAATTTTTAATTTTTTATAATTTTAAAAAACATATAGATTCATCTAAAAAAATAATTTTAATGTTTACATCTATAATTTGTATAATTATTACTATTATTTTTTCATTTATATTAGGTGTGGTTAGTGCAATTAAGTATTATGAATACTTATATAATAAAACACCACCTAATTTATTAAATTATGGTGTTGTATATTATTTACTTCCAAGAATTATTAAAGAATGTATCAAAACACCAATTTATATTTCATTATTAACATTAATAATTTATTGTATTAATCCACTGTTTATTAAAATTAAACAAAGTGCGTATAATTCATATAATTATTAATCATATAAAGTGTTTTTAATTCATAATTAATAAATTTTGATAAAATGAATGGTATGCAGATGTAGTTCAATGGTAGAACGCAACCTTGCCAAGGTCGAGACGCGAGTTCGATTCTCGTCATCTGCTCCATTTTAATATAATTTAAGCCTGTATATTTTTATATACAGGTTTTTTATTTCATATAAAATGTAATTATATGGATCGTATTATTTTTAAAATTTTATCTTATACAATTTTTTATAAAAAATTTAGATATATAAAACTAAACAAATTATTAAAAGTAATTAATGATAATTATGTTGTAGTTGAATATATATCATCTAAAAAAGAAAATATTAATCATTTTCCAAATGCACTACAAATATACAAAACACATTATCAAAATACTGAACATTATATTAATAAAAATAAAATAATAATTATTAATAATGGAAAAATAGAATCAAGATATTATTATAAATTTTTATCGTCACATGGATATCAATGTTATATTTTGGTTTATGAATAATATTATTTATCATCAGTTTTTATAGTAACCGAGTTCTCATTTATTAATTCAATTGTTACATTATATAATTTTTGATCATAAAATTCTCTTTGAATTCTTTTTGCTAATATATCTAAATCTTCATATTTTTTAATGAGATTTGGTCTAATTACAACTTTGACACAATAACCACTGTTAATTGTTCAACAATCTTTTACTTCTTTAAATTTGTGACATATAGATTCATATTTCATTACTCTATCATGATGGTCATTAGTTGTATTTATTCTCGCTCCTATTCTTGAAGCAGACGCTTTATCTACAAATTTAGTAATAGAAGCATATAGTGATTCACAAAATGTTTTTCCATGATGAGATTCAATTGCATTGATAATGATTGGATCTAATTCTCATTCTGTCGCTAATTTAACCCCAACCTCAACATGGTCATAACTTATTACTTTACCTATATCATGTAAGAAGGCACATTTCATAGCAAGTTTAGTATTTAAATTCAATGCTTTTGCAATATTTCTAGCCATATATGCAGATTCAATTGAATGTTCAAGTAAATTTTGGCCATAACTCATTCTATATTTCATTTTTCCAACATATCAATATGAATCAGTTGGTAAATCAAAAATTTTTAATTTTTCTTTTAATATTTTTTCACCTTCAAATTTTAAATTTTGATTAAATTCATTTTTAATTTCTTCATAATAATTTTTAATTTTATTTGGTTCAATATTATTAGTTATTAACAATTTGTCCAACAATAATCTTGCCATTTCCTTTTTTTCTAAGTTAAATTTTGAGGAAATTTTTATTTCATCTATATTTTCATGGATGATTAATTCAGCACCAGTAACTTTTTCAAATGCCTTTTTATTTCTACCATTGGCACCAATTAATCTACTTTTTTTTTCATTATTTTTACATTTAACAGTATATAAATAGTCAACTTTATATGAATCAACATCTAAATTAGAAATTGCTTCTCAAAGTATATTTCTAGATTGGGTTTCTAATTCTTGTTTATAATTTTCTATTTTATTAGTTAATTCTATTTTTAAATCATTATCAATTAAATCTATATAATTTTTAAAATATTGATTAATTAATTTTGGATTTCTTAAATTTAATTGTTTTAAATAATGATTAAGTTGTTTATTTAAATTTTGATATTTTTGAATTTCATTATTTAATTTATTATATTTATTTTTTTTAAATATATTGAACAACATAAATTGTGATACCTTTATTAAAAAATAAAAACCACAAAATATAAACAATTTAATTATATCTTAATCAATAATTTTTTTATAAAAAAACTAAACAAAATTGATAATGTAAAATTTTTTTAATTCAATATTATTTGAAATATAAAGGAGATTAATTATGAATGTAAAAATAGGACAAATAATAGATATTATTTCACCATATGAAATATATATAGTTGATGAAAATAATAATTCATTGACATTAAAATTAGCACATAAAATTAATGCATCATTAGGTGAATACATAGTATATTGAAATTTAGAAAATAAATATGAAATATGAAAATTAAATGATGTAATTTAATTTATTTCAATATATAACTCATAATTACACTTAAAGCATAAATAGAAGCAGTTTCACTTCTTAATATGTTTTGAGATAAACTAATAAATTTAACATGGGAATATAACTTTAGTATTGATATTTCATCATTATTAAAACCGCCTTCAGGTCCTACTATTATTCCAATTTTTTGATTTTTTAAATCATAATTCTGAACAACTTTTAAAATATTGTTATTTTGATTATTTTCATTTTCATAACAAGCAAATATTAAATCATAGTTATTTAAAATAGATGTTAAAAAATCGAAATTGATTGTATCAAATAATTGCGGTATATTAGTTCTACCACATTGTTTGCATGCAGTTTTTATAATTGTATTGTTTCTTTCTATTTTTTGAATATTATTAGATTGAGATCGACTGAATAGCACCGGATAAATATTATTGATTCCGATTTCAGTAGTTTTTATTAATACTCATTCAAAATATTTGGGTTTTATAATTGCTTGAAATAAAGTAATATTACAATTTAAATTAATGTTTTGTTCTATTTCATTATTAATAGTAGCCAATATTGGATTAATAGAAGTTATTTGACATTCATATTTTTTGTTTTCATATATACAAATAATAATGTCATTTAATTTTAATCTTAGTACTTTTAAAATATGTTTTTGATCATCATCAAAAAAACTAAATTGGTTATCTTTAATTTTTTTAGCAAAAAATTTATACATATTAAAATAAATTATATATGATTAACAAAAGCGATTTATATAATTTATTACGTCCTAAAACTATTAGAGATATTATTGGTCAAACTCATCTTTTAAATGATAATAATCTTATCTCTCAAATGGTTAATAAAAAATATTTAACATCCTTAATTTTTTATGGTAATTCAGGTGTTGGTAAAAGTAGTTTAGCAATTGCATTATGTAATGATTTAAAAATTGATTATGATATATTTCATTCATCTATTGATTCCAAAGAAAAATTAATAAATTTAGTTAGTAATGCAATTGATAAAAAAGATCAATATGTTTTAATAATTGATGAAATCCATCGTTTAAATAAAGATAAACAAGATATATTATTACCATTAATTGAAAATAACAAATTAAATGTGTTTTTAATAACTACTGAAAATCCTTTTTTTACTATTATTCCTGCATTAAGGAGCAGATGTCAAATTATTCAATTAAAACCAATTTCAGTTAATGAAATGAATATCGGTATTAAAAATATTAATGAGAAATATTTTCATTTAAATTTATCTAATGATGCAGTTGAAAAAATAAGTAAATATGTTAATGGTGATATTCGTGGTGCAATAAATATATTAGATTTATTATTAAATTTATATAATAAAGAAAGTATTAGTATTGATATTTTAGAAAAAGTATTATTTCAAAATTATGTATTAGGATATAAGGATGGAGATGATTTACATAATTTAAAATCTGCTTTTCATAAATCATTAAGAGGATCTGATGTTGATGCTTCGATTTATTATTTACACAGATTAATTAATGTTGGAGATTTTGATGCGATTTATCGTCGTTTAACAGCTATGGCATATGAAGATATTGGTTTAGCTAATCCAAATTTAATTAATAAAGTAATAAATGCAATTGAATCAGCAAAAATGTTAGGTATGCCTGAAGCAAAATTGCCATTAACATATATAGTAATTGAAATGGCATTAAGTCCTAAATCCAATTCTGTTTATAAGTCTATAAGTAATGTTGAACAAGATGTTAATAATGCATTATATGAAATTCCCATTCATATTAGAGATAGTCATTATAAAAGTGCATCTAAATTAGGTATAGTTGGATATAAATACCCGCATGATTATTATGGATCATATGTTGAGCAACAATATTTACCTTATGAACTAAAAGATAGAAAATATTATTCACCAAATAATAATGAATCAGAAATAAAAATATATAATACATATATGAGTTTTATAAAAAACGCATTAAAACACAACAAGGATTAATTATGAATAAAAAAGCTTATATTACTACTCCAATTTATTATGCAAGTGGTGATCCGCACATTGGTCATGCATATACTACTGTTTTGGCTGATGTTTTGAATCGTTATAAAAAATTATTCGGTTATGAAACATTTTTTGTAACTGGAACTGACGAACATGGACAAAAAATTTCTTTAAAAGCTATTGAAAATAACTTATCACCAAAAGAATTTGTAGATAAATGTTCATTAAAATTTAAGGAATTATTTTCAACTCTTGGTATTAAATATGATAAATTTATTCGAACTACAGATGATAATCATATTAAATTAGTTCAAGATGTTTTTGAACAATTATATAATGATGGTCACATATATTTAGATAATTGATCTGGTTATTATTGTATACAATGTGAAGAAACAAAAAATGAATCCGAAATTGTTAATAAAAATGGTGAACTATATTGTAGTATAGGACATAAAATAACTTTAAAAAACGAAGAATCATATTTTTTAAATATTAAAAATGAATCCAATTGATTAAAAAAATATTTTGACACATACCCTAATTTTGTTATTCCTAATTATAGAATTAATGAATTAAAAAATAATTTTTTAAGCAATTTATTAGATTTGTCTATTTCTCGTACTACTATTGATTGAGGAATACATATTAAACAAAATCCTAAACATATCGTTTATGTTTGATTGGATGCATTACTAAATTATTTAAGTGCATTAGGATATAATTCTTCAAATAATACTAATTACAAGAAATTTTGGGAAGATCCAAATACTGAAAAAATTCAATTAATGTCTAAAGAAATAACGAGATTTCATTGTATTTATTGACCATTGATGTTGAAATATTTAAATTTAAATTTTCCAACAACAATTTTATCTCATGGATGAATAGTAACTAAAGAAGGAAAAATGTCAAAATCATTAGGTAATATTATTAATCCATATGATTTGATTAATAAATATTCAAGAGATTGTGTAAGATATTTTTTAGTTAAAGAATTACCTATTCATAAAGATGGAATATTTAGTTATGATCTTTTAGAAGAAACTATTAATTCTGATCTAGCTAATAATATTGGTAATTTAATTAGTAGAACAATTGGAATGTTAAATAAATATACCAATAGTGTTATTCCAGAATACAAAGGTCCAATATTAATTGATGATAAAGACATTGAATTAAAAATGATTAATACAGTTAAACTGGTTGAAAAAAATGTGAATGATTTGCAATTGGACTTATGCTTAGTTAATATATTAGAATTAATCAAAGATGCAAATAAATATATTGAAAATAATAAACCATGAGAATTATTTAAAAATAATAATTTAAATGAATTACATTCCTTATTAACTCATTTATCATTAGTAATTCAATTAATAATTTATTTATTATCACCTGTGTTAATTGATGGTGTTAAAGAAATGTCTTTGCAAATGAATATTAATTTTAATGATTTAAATATTGTTAAAATTCTTAATTTTAAATCATTAGATAATTGTAAAGTTAATGCATCAACCCCAATTTATAAAAGATTAATTAATAATTAATTTATCTAAAATTGCATTTATATATTTGTAATTATCTTTATCAGAATATTTTTTAGATGTAATTATAGCTTGATCAATAATAATATTTTTTTCAGTTTTATTAATTTTATGTTCAGCAAATGACTGAATTAAAATAGCTTGATCAACATAATTCAATCTATCAAATGTTCATGTTGAAGAAGTATAATTATTAATTTCATTTTTAATTAATGAAAAATTATCAATCACATATTCGACCATTTTTATTTGATTGACATCTAAATTAAAATGGTTAATAGATTCATAAATAGCTTGTTCTTTATTTAAATTTTTAATTAATAAATTGTATATAAATTTTACTAATTTAACTCTTTTTTTTCATTGTGTTAAATTATTGTTTGGCTCTACCGACATATTGACCATCACTTGTTCTAATAATTACATATTCACCAGTTTTAATAAATTGAGGAACTAATATTTCTCAACCAGTTACTAATCAAGCTTTTTTTGTTACATTTTGTACAGTATTACCTTGTACAGCTTCTTCTGCTTCTGCAATTTGAACAACAACTTGATCAGGCAATGATGCACCTAATAATTCATTTTCATATCTTATTATTGAAACTTCAGTACCATCTGTAATAAAGTTTTTTTCTCATTCTAACTTTGTTTTTGGAATTTCAATTTGTTCAAATGTTTCATTATTCATAAATACAAAATTAGTTCCATCATCATAACTATATGTCATTTTAGATGTTTCAATAGGTGCTTGTTCAACTTTTTCACCTGTTAATACTTCTACTGTAATTGCTCCAGTACGTAAATTTTTAACTTTACATTTTACAATACCTTCTCTCATTGCAGTTTTATTAAATGAATTTTCGATTACTTGATATATATTGCCCTTAAATAAAAATGTGTGACCAGGACGAAGTTCTTTTGCTTGAAATATTGTTGCCATAATTAATCCTCAATATAAATTTACATTATAATTATATTAGATAATTAAAATTATGAAAATAAATAAGAATAAGGGAATGTATCTAGAAACTATTATTAATAATAGTATTACATTTTTTGAAAATAACAATATTGCAATTTTAAGAAAACAATCTATCCCTATACATATTAATAATATTGTTAACCAAAATGTTGATGGATTTTTAATTGGTAAATGTGATGTTGATTATTATGGTATTTATAAAGGAAGATTTATTGCTATGGAAGCAAAACAAACTTCCTCAGAATATTTTGATCTTAACAAAATTCCAGATCATCAATTAAAGTTTTTGAGTGATATTTTTAATCATAAAGGTATTAGTTTATTAATTATTTATTTTGTTACTAATGATGTATTTTTTGCAATTCCATATAATGAAATTAAAAATATATCTATTAAAAACAAAATTTATTTTAATAATTCTGAATTGTTGAAATATAAATGTGAATTATATTTTCCTGGTAGACTTGATTTTTTAAAAATTGTTGATAAATATTTACTTTAATAAAACAATAT
Organism: uncultured Ureaplasma sp.; assembly: GCA_949282435.1. Classification (GTDB taxonomy): domain Bacteria; phylum Bacillota_I; class Bacilli_A; order Mycoplasmatales; family Mycoplasmoidaceae; genus Ureaplasma. Next base: position 97 of record CASDOM010000018.1, on the reverse strand, counting down.
TATTAATTGTTTTTTTAAAATCATCATTGTTCAATAAACTTTCTTTAATCTTTTCCACTCCATTTATAATAGTGGTATGATCTCTATTACCTAAAAT